>JAIRQC010000086.1 GCA_031256675.1 Rikenellaceae bacterium | reverse complement strand
ATCCTCAAACAACCTACAAATTAGGCATATCAAACAAGATATTATCGAATCAAAAAAAGTGGAATATTCGTTGAATATCAAGATTTGTTTTTAATATTCAGGAAAATCCAGTATCTTTGTCATGAGTTATTTGAATCAGTGGAAAAACACAGCAAACAAAAGAAGTTCACTCATTTCTATATCGTTACCCATTTATACTTTCCTTTCGGGTAAAATTGTGTTTTTTAGAGGATTGTACGGAAATTTTTCGTACATTTGCAATCATGAAGATGAGATTGCCGTTGATTTTGCTCCTTGCGCTGCTGTCGGCCTCTATCTGTGCAGCCCGTCGCCGCAGCCGCTACATCCCGTCGCAGGAAACAACAGAGACGCCCGCGCCTGCTGTCGACAGTTCGACAGTTCGCCCCGCGCCGTATGTCCCGCCGGAACCGCACGTGAACGGCCCGACCATCATTCAGCGTTTTGCCTACTCAGAGACGCAGACCATAGGCTCGCCCGGCCCCAAGCGCGACTTGGTCATACCGCTGGGCGATGCGTGGCCCGACTTCTGCTATCCGTGCGACGGCAAACTGATCTCCGACTACGGGATGCGCAACGGACGGATGCACGCAGGGGTCGACATCAAGGCGCAGCCTCTCGACACTATCCGTGCCGTCGGGAGCGGCGTGGTGCGCATGGCCAAAGACTATTACGGCTACGGCAATATGGCGCTCGTCAGCCACGACAACGGCCTCGAAACCCTCTACGCCCACAACGCTAAGCTGCTCGTCGCGCCGAACCAGACGGTTCGCGGCGGCGAGGCCATAGCCCTGGCCGGACGCACGGGACGGGCTACGACCGAACACTGTCACTTCGAAGTGCGCGTCGACGGCAAGTACTTCGACCCCAAACTGTTGCTCGACCCCGCCGCCCGCGCCATACGCCCCGACACGCTCCGCATAGCATATAACGGCGGGAAAGTCGTCGCGTTACGGGGCGGGACATTGCAGGAGGGCCCCCCGTCGCCGGACGACGACGGGGTGGAGTTCGACAAGCCCGTTGCTGCCGTGGCGACCGCAAAACCCGCAACGTCTGTCGGGCCTGCTGCGACGGGGGCTACTTATCACACGGTCAGGAAGGGCGACACGCTCTACTCGCTCGCCCGCCGCTACGGTCTGGCCCTCGACGAACTCTGCCGCCTGAACGGCATCACCCCCTCCGCCACCATCCGTATCGGGCAGAGACTGAAGGTGAAATAATTCCCTTCACGCAAGCCGGAGGCTGCGCCGGTCAACGTGCCGCCGGACGGAAGCAACACGGCGACCGTATGTGCCGTGTTGTTTCCGTCCGGCGGCCCTTGCAATGACGGTCGGGCCCCTGTTTTTTGCCCCTCAAAAACAGAGATCGGCATTCTGTCGACGTTTTTATCCATATCCGAGTCTTTTTTGAATATTTTTTGCACTTTCTTCAAGATATTGACGTATATTTGCCGAAAATATCATATATTGACATAACATTGGCTTGCCATGATAAAGAATTTGAACACAGAGAATTACCTTGCTCCGGACGTCGAGTGGTGCGAGATTGGCGTTGAGACCGGATTTGCCGCAAGTACAAGTTCAACGCTGGAACCGCCGGAAAATGGCGGCGATATGGGCAATTATTAAAATCTGCTGAGGTATGAACCCCAAAATTTTACCGGCTGCGTTTGCGCTGACGGCGTTTGTAGCCGTGTCGTGTTCGACCGGCGACGGGGGAGCGGGGGAGGGGAGCGTCCGGACGGCCCCCGAGATGTACCCGATAACTGTTGTCGCCGGCGACCAGTCAGGCGTCGATGGCGAGCAGAGCCGCGCTTCGTGGGACGGAGGGGCGGCTTACCTGTGGGCCGTAGGCGATCAGTCGGGCCTTACAATCGCTCCGACCGGATCGACCAGCCATGTGGCGCACAACGTCTGCATGTCGGGCGATCACACCGAACCCAGCGTCGGCGCCACCTTCACCGGCGAGCTCAACGCATCGCAGATCGACGCGATGAGCGCCGCCGACAAGTACGACTATTACTCCTACTTCCCGCACAGCGCTACGGCGCACTCCGCCGTGGCGTTTCCCAATGTACAATTCGTTATCCCTTCGTCGATCAGCGTGACGAAGAACGTACTCAATTCGGATTACGCCCCGATGGTCGCCACGCCGGTCAAGAACGTCGGCCCTATCACATGGCGCGACGGCGAAGTTCAGATGTTCGGCCCGACGGTGCATTTCAACTACCGGCACGTCATGTCGTACATGGCCATCAGGATGCGCATCAACCTGATGTCGGCCCCCGTAACGAAGATCGTTATCACGAACACCACGGGGGGGACGGTTTCGGGCCCGCTGAACGTCAACCTCGACAACGGTTCGGCGGCGTGGGCAGGCGGCAGCAGCAGCCTTACGGTCAACATCCCCGGCGGGTTCAACGTCGGCGACGTTATCTACGTCCCGATGCTTCCTGGCGACATGGGCAGCCAGAGGTTCAGATTCGACTTCTACATCAACGGTTCAATCCCGAACACAATCTCTACCGTCGACAACATTCCGGGCGGCGTTTTCGAGAGGGGCAAGGTACACAACCTCAGGCTGAAGGTCCCGTTCCACGTTAATTTCGGGGCGTTGGGTAAAAGTAATCAACGCGATCCGGGCAATTTCAGCTATGGAGGGTACGGGTTCTGGGGTAACGAGTCTATTTTCCTGAGGTCAGACAACGTCAAGTTTACACGAGGGTTTTTGTCCGGACGCGGCAAAGCGGTGTTGCGTCTGCCGGCGTTCAATTTGACCAACAGCGACGGAAGAACCGATATTCCGGTCTCGCTCTCGGTATATGGCACGGGAGGCATGGATATTGCAGATAGCGACCGTCACCTCTGTTATCAGGCCATATCTTCTTCTTCTACCTCCGTGTCCACATCCTCTTATATGGTGTTGGATTACGGCAATGACAACTATTCCGTTAAGTCGGGGAGTCTTTCACTTACTCCGACCTCTCCGTGCGTCGGCTTTCTGATGGATCAATATACGAGTTGTGCAATGGAGCCCGCATTAAAAGATATTTGGGTCGTACCCAATTATTAAGGTTTCGGGACTGTCATAACAGTTTGGGGCAGAGTATACTCTGCCCCAAACTGTTTTCTCACTCATTGCTTTGAGCTTCGCAAGCTCGCCCTCGCAATGACGATGCACCTGTTCCCCGTTGCAGGAATCAAAAATTTTGTAATCCGGCGAGGTTTTCTTAAATTTGTAAAAAAATCGACGGCAATGGATGCCTGCAAACTGGAAGCGATGCGGGCGGAGTTGGCCCGACGGGCATTCGCCGAAATCGACGAGGCGCTGATAGAGAAAGCGTTGTCGCTTTTCGACAGCACGGAACGCAACCCCCGCTCCGAACGCATCCCCGGCCTTCCGTATACGGACGAGGAACGGCGCACCTCGATAGAACGTGCTGTGGAGCAGCATCGTATGGGCGTGGGAGGCATGTCGCATGAAGAATTGAAGAAAGAGATGGCGTCATGGTGATCGAATGGAAAGACGAAGACGAAGCCAAAGCCAAAGCCAAAGCAGATAACAGCCATATTCAATTATTATCTGAATGTTGCAGGGCACAAAACGGCTAAAAAGACAGTAAACTGAAATCATCGCGGCAGTCGACCCGCTCGCCGCTTTCCCACGAATGGCCCCGCCGGGCCGTCGTTGGCCGAAAGGCCCGAAGATTTCCGGCCGCTGGTCGTAAGGCGTATTTACAAAGTGGTTTATTTTGTCGATGATTCACAGAACAAGACAGTTATAGCCGCCGTCCGGGACTGCCGGCAGGGGTCTCCCGATTTGCCGAACTTGTAAAATTGTCCCTTGTGTTTAGGCGGTTTCTTCAACGTCATTGCAAGGGTCGGAGAGGGCGAGCTTTTTGGCGGCTGCACTTTCAGCCGCCAAAAACAGCGTCTCCCCCTACACGAACGGCGTCTTTACCACCCGGGCGGCGACGGGCCGGTCGCGGATGACGACGGCAATCTCCGTTCCAGACGCGGCGTAAGGGGTTTCGACATAGCCCATTCCGATGCCGACCTTCAACATCGGCGACATCGTTCCCGAGGTGACGCGACCTATCGCGCGACCCTCCGGCGCAGCCAGAACATAATCATGGCGCGGCACGCCGCGCTCCGTCATCTCGAAGCCGACCAGACGGCGCGAAACCCCCTCGGCCAGCTGTTTCTCAATCAAAGGCCTGTCGATTAAGTCCTTGCCCGGAACGAGTTTCGTGATCCACCCCAGCCCCGCCTCTATCGGCGAGGTCTTATCGTCTATGTCGTTGCCGTAGAGGCAGTAACCCTTTTCGAGGCGCAGGGTGTCGCGCGCGCCGAGGCCGATATTTTTCAATCCGTGTTTGCTGCCGGCCTGCCACACCGCATCCCACAGTTGGGCGGCGTGCGCCACGGGAACATATATCTCGCAGCCGCCGCTGCCGGTGTAACCCGTCGTGGAGAGCAGCGCGTCGGGTATCCCGGCCACCGTCTCCGTGACGAAGCTGTAACCGGCCAGTCCGTCCAGCGGCGCGGAGCAGATCTCCTGCGCAATGCGCATCGCCAGCGGTCCCTGAATGGCCAGCTGCGCCGTCGCGTCCGACTCGTTCCACAGTCCCGCCCACGGCGCAAGGCCGAAGCGCGCGGCGTGGCTAACGATATGGGCCCAGTCCTTGTCGATGTTCGATGCGTTGACCACCAGCAGGTACTCTTCGGCGGCGATGCGATAGATGAGAATATCGTCGACAATCCCCCCGCGTCCGTTGGGCATGCAACTGTACTGTGCTTTGCCGTCCGTCAGGCGCGAGAGGTCGTTGGTGGCGATATGCTGCAACATGTCGAACGCCGCGCCTCCCCGCACCCTGATCTCGCCCATGTGGCTGACGTCGAACAGTCCCGCGCCGCCGCGCACCGCAAGGTGTTCGTCTACTATGCCGCTAAACTCGATGGGCATGTTGTAGCCCGCAAACTCGGCCATCCGCGCTCCGGCGGCGATGTGATAATCGGTAAAAGGCGTATTTTTCATAAGGTTTTTATAACTAATTCGCAAAATTAGTTACATTTTATCACATTACCCGCCTGCGCGCCCCTGCTTTTTCCAACATACTATTGACAAACCGAACGAAAAGGGTTAACTTTGTCAGTTCTATCTCCTCTTTAAGAGGAATAGAATTCTTTGCTCCGCAGGGGCGGTTTTTGTGACGCGCCGTAACAGGGTAGAGCGTTTTTCCGTTGTGCAACAGAAAAACTTCTCTTCTACTTTTTTTGGGCAGCAAAAAAGCAGCAAAAAACTGCGCCTGCGCGATAATAAAATCGTCGGCGAAGAGGCTAAAAATCGGTTTGTCAATTTTTTTAACGCCTCCGCCCTGCGCCGGCGGACAAAAAATAAGCGCGATCGGATCGTGCAAAACAGATAACGATATGAAATTCAAAGAGTACAAAGGCCTCGACCTGGCGGCCGCCAACAGGGAAATTCTGGAGCGGTGGGACGCCGACGACACATTCCACAAGAGCATAACCTCCCGCGAGGGCCATCCGGCATACGTTTTCTACGAGGGCCCCCCCTCGGCCAACGGCACGCCGGGCATCCATCACGTGATGGCCCGCACCATCAAGGACGTCTTCTGCCGCTACAAGACCCAGCAGGGCTACCTCGTCCACCGCAAGGCGGGCTGGGATACCCACGGCCTGCCCGTCGAACTCGGCGTGGAGAAGAAACTGGGCATCACCAAAGAGGACGTCGGGGTGAAGATCAGTATCGAGGAGTATAACCGCGCCTGCCGTGAGGCGGTGATGGAATACACCGGCATGTGGGAGGAGCTCACCCGCAAGATGGGCTACTGGATCAACATGGACGACCCCTATATCACCTGCGACAACAAATATATAGAGACCCTCTGGTGGATGCTGCGACAGCTCTTCGACAAGGGGCTGCTCTACAAGGGCTACACCATCCAACCCTACTCTCCGGCGGCGGGGACGGGGCTCAGCAACCACGAACTCAACCAGCCCGGCTGCTACCGCGACGTGAAGGACACCACCTGCACGGCGCAGTTCAGGGTGGCGGGAGAGGACGAACTGTATATCCTGGCCTGGACGACAACCCCGTGGACGCTGCCGTCGAACACCGCGCTGGCCGTGGGAGCGGATATAGATTATGTGCGTGTGGAGTGCAAAAACCCGTATACCGGTCGGCAGCAGAGCGTCATACTTGCCGAAGAGCGGCTGGAGGCATATTTCGGCAAGGAGACATATGAAGTGACCGGACGTTATAAGGGTTCGGAGCTGGCCGGATGGCGTTACGAGCAGCTGATCCCGTGGATCAAACCGACGGGCGACGCTTTCCGCGTCGTCACGGGCGATTTTGTCACCACTTCGGACGGCACCGGCATAGTGCATATCGCCCCGACGTTCGGCGCGGACGACGACAGGGTAGCCAAAGCGTCGGGCATTGCGCCGCTGCTACTCGTCGACCGCGCCGGCAAGGGACAGCCGATGGTCGACCGCACGGGCAAATTCTTTGAGATAGGGGAGCTCGACCCCTCGTTCGTCGCCTCGAACGTCTACGACGAATACAGGAACTGGGCGGGCAGCTATGTCAAGAACGCCTACGGCCCGCAGTCGCGTGCCGAGGGCGAGACGCTCGACGTGGAGATCGCCGTGATGCTCAAAAGTTCCAACCGTGCGTTCAGGATCGAGAAGCACGTCCACTCCTACCCTCACTGCTGGCGGACGGACAAGCCGGTGCTTTACTACCCGCTCGACTCGTGGTTTATCCGCACCACGGCGCTGAAGGATAGGATGATAGAGCTCAACGACACTATCAACTGGAAGCCCGCCTCGACCGGCAGCGGCCGCTTCGGCAAGTGGCTCGAAGGGCTGGTCGACTGGAACCTCTCGCGCTCGCGGTTCTGGGGCACGCCGCTGCCGATCTGGGCGACGGAAGATCGCTCCGAGATGAAGTGCATAGGCTCGGTCGAGGAGCTGCGAAGCGAGATCGACCGCTCCGTTGCGGCGGGCTTTATGAGCGAGAACCCGCTGGCGGATTTTATCCCGGGCGACAACAGCCGCGAAAATTACGAAAAGTTCGACCTGCACCGCCCCTGTGTGGACACTATCGTGCTGGTCTCGTCGAAGGGCGAGAGAATGGTGCGCGAGAGCGATCTTATCGACGTGTGGTTCGACAGCGGGGCCATGCCCTACGCCCAAAGCCACTATCCGTTCGAGGCAGGGGAGGGGGAGTTCCGCCGGACCTATCCCGCCGATTTCGTCGCCGAGGGGGTCGACCAGACGCGCGGCTGGTTCTTCACGCTGCACGCGCTGGCGGTCATGCTGTTCGGCTCGGTGGCCTTCAAGAACATCATTTCCAACGGTTTGGTGCTCGACAGGAATGGCAACAAGATGAGCAAGCGGCTCGGCAACGGGGTCGACCCGTTCGAGGTGATCGACAGCTACGGGGCCGACGCCGTGCGGTGGTACATGATCGGCAACTCGCAGCCGTGGGACAACCTCAAATTCGACGTCGACGGAGTGGACGAGGTGCGCCGCAAGTTCTTCGGAACGCTCTATAACACATACAGTTTCTTTGCCCTTTACGCCAATATCGACGGTTTTACGGGGCGCGAGGCCGAAGTGCCGGTAGACAGGCGGCCCGAGATCGACCGCTGGATCATCTCGCTGCTTAACACGCTGATAGCCGACGTGACCCGCTCGCTGGAGGATTACGACCCGACCCCCGCCGCCCGCGCCATCGCCGAGTTCGTGGGCGAGAACCTCTCAAACTGGTATGTCCGGCTCAACCGCAAACGGTTCTGGGGCGGCGAGATGACCGACGACAAACTCTCTGCATATCAGACGCTTTACACCTGTCTCGAAACCGTGGCGCGCCTTGCCGCACCCTTCGCGCCGTTCATCACCGAGCGGATATTCTGCGACCTTAACGCCGTCGGCGGACGTTTTGCGGAGACTTCGGTGCACTTGGCCCCCTTCCCCGTGGCCGACGGCGCGCTGGTCGACGCCGAACTGGAACAGATGATGGCCCTGGCACAGAAGATCAGCTCCATGACCCTCGCCCTGCGTCGCAAGGTGGGCATAAAAGTGCGCCAGCCGCTGACGAAGATCGTCATTCCGCTGCTCGACCCTCGCATGCGAGAGCAGGTGGAGGCGATGCGCACGCTGATAATTAGCGAGGTGAATGTCAAGGAGACAGAGCTTATCGAGCAGACCGCCGGGCTGATAACCAAGCGTATCAAGCCCAATTTCAAGACCCTCGGCCCGCGCTACGGCAAGCAGATGAAACAGATCTCGGCCCTCGTGGCCGCCCTGACGCAGGAGGAGATAGCCCGCATTGAGGCCGACGGCGGCATGAGCGCGGTCGTGGAGGGCGAGCGACTGTCGTTCTCGTTGGAGGATTTCGAGATCACATCGGAGGATATGCCGGGCTGGCTGGTGGCCACCGAGGGACGCATCACCGTTGCGCTCGACATCACCGTCACCGAGGAGTTGCGGCGCGAGGGGGTGGCCCGCGAGTTGATCAACCGCATTCAGAACATCCGCAAGGATAGCGGGCTGGAGGTGACGGACAAGATCAGCGTCGTGGTGGGTCTCGACGAGCGCACCCGCGGCGCGATAGACGCTTTCGGCAGCTACATCGCCTCGCAAACCCTTGCCCGCAAGGTTGTTGCCTCCGTCGAGGTCTCGGGGCAGTTCGTGGTCGACTCGGAGATAGACGATCAGCCGTTGAAGATAGCGGTGACGAAGCTGTAAAAGCGGAGGGGGCCTCATAAAGGCCCCCTTAATCTTACTGCCCGCAGCCTGTGAGCCCTTTCGAGATATTGCAGCGCAACCTTATGAGGTAGCGTCCCTTGATTGCCTCGCCGCGCAGCGCGAAGCCAGCGGCGAGCAGCAGCGTGGCGCCCCACTTGACGGTTTCGACGGCCGTCCGCACGAAGTAGGCCCACGACGAGAGGCTGCGGGTGCGGATGTGTTCGCTCACCCCGACCCCGCGGGTCACACGGTCGAAATACTCGTCCGTAAAGCGCGAGGCTGGCACCACGTGGTGGATGAGCGCGCCGGGGATGTAGTATATCTTCTCGCCGCCGAGGCGCATCCGGCGGAAAAACTCCCTCTCCTCGCCGGCCAGCGGGGCCGAACCCTTGCGCCCGAGCATGGTGTCGAAGCCGCCGTGACGTTCGACTGCCGCACGGCGAAAACCCATGTTGCCGCCGTTAGGGGTGCGCCCGCGCGGACAGGGGGCGACGCTGCTGCCGAGGTAAGTGGTGCCGGAGATGGGCTGTTCGGTGTATTTCGACAGCCAGTGCGGCGGCGGAGTGTCGTACAGCGGCACTATGCGTCCTCCGGCGGCCGCCACATCGGGATGCTCGTCGAAAAAGTCGAGATAGGCCCGCGCAAAATTCCCGTCGGCCTCAATGTCGTCGTCGATCATCACGATCAGATCGCCCGCGGCGGCGGCGATGCCGCAGTTGCGGGCGTAAGAGAGGCCCTGCTGCGGTTCGGCGACGATTCGCAGGTTGATTATCGGGTTTTCGGCGGCGAACCCTGCGGCTACGGCCTGCGTGTCGTCCGTGCTGTTGTTGTCCACCACCACGATCTCCCACAGCCTGTGCTCGAGCGTCTGCTCGCGCAGCGAACGGAGCGACCGTGCAAGGATCGGGGCACGGTTGTAGGTGGCAATGACAATCGAAAGTCGTATCATATCATAAGCGTGTCGTATCTGCGGCGCAAAGTTAGGAAATTTCCGATATGTTGGTTATATTTGTGCAAAAATTGTCGTATGCCACGCCACGCCGCCACACAGGGCCTGAACAGCACAGGGCAGGCATTGGCAGGAGGGCGAAACGGCGGACAGAATAAACAGGGAAGACCATGCACGAGAGTTCGATGCTTCGCATGAAATGGTTTCGTGACAACCATTTGATTGCGGATGAGGTAAAGCGGAAAATTATTGACGTCGGCAGCCTCTGCGCCGAGGGCGGCATAAGGGATACGTACCGGCAGCTGTTCGACGACGGGAGGTTCGAGTATACGGGCCTCGACATGATCGAAGGTCCCAATGTGGACGTAGCCGTCAGGCAGCCCTATAAATGGAGCGAGATAGCCGACGGGAGTTTCGACGCGGCAATAATCCGGTCAGGTGTTCGAACATGTGGAGTTCCCGTGGCTGACCATAGGCGAGATGGCCCGTATTGTCCGTCCCGGAGGCCTGATCTGCGTCATTGCCCCAACGGACTGGGACGGCATCGCTATCCTGTGGATTGCTGGCGTTATTACAGCGACGGGATGGTGGCTTTGGCGCGGTATGCCGGCCTCGAAGTGGTGCATGTTTCGACCGACGAGGCCCCGTATGGGGCGCCTGTCGGGTGGTACGGCCACTGGCGCGACTGTATGCTGGTGGCGCGCAAACCGTCGGAGCCATCCGGTCCGATCGACCCCGCCGCATACCACTGCATTCCAGCCCGGCTGGACGAGCTCAATTCGGGGTTCGTAACCCTGAACAAACAGCCGCTCCGCACGAGACT
This sequence comes from Rikenellaceae bacterium, assembly GCA_031256675.1. GTDB lineage: Bacteria > Bacteroidota > Bacteroidia > Bacteroidales > Rikenellaceae > JAIRQC01. The sequence continues at coordinate 5,984 of JAIRQC010000086.1, read as the reverse complement.
GAAAACAGACAAGGCGCTTCGCCTGCTGAAAAACGCCCTCTTACACAAACGTTAATTCCATGCAACGTCGCCATTCCGACCCCGAACAGTACTTCCGCGAGCAGGCCTCGACCACCGCGCGGCATGTGCTGCCCTTTGTCGAGCGTGTGCGCCCGCTGACAGGGGAGATGACCGTGGCCGAGATCGGTTGCGGCGGCGGCGGCAACATGCTACCGCTGCTCGAGGCGGGCTGCACCGTCTACGGCATTGACGTCAACTCCCGTGCCATATCTCTGGCTGAACAGTCGTTTGCCGGCCATCCTGCGCGCGAACGCCTGACGCTCATTGCCAGCGACATATATGACGTCGACCCGACTTCGCTGCCGCCGTTCGACCTCATAATAATGCGCGACGTGCTGGAACATATCCACGACCAGGAACGTTTCATCGGCCACCTCTATCGCTTCGTGAAGCCCGGAGGCGGAGTGTTCATTGCCTTTCCGCCGTTCATGATGCCTTTCGCGGGACATCAGCAGATGTGCGAGGGCCCCGCCGGCCGGTTGCCGTACCTCCACCTGCTGCCGCGAAAACTCTACGCCCTGACGTTGCGCATGTTCGGAGAGACGCGCGGACGTATCGAAGGGCTGCTCGAAATCAAGGATACGCGCCTCCACCTGTGGCGGTTCCACCGCATTGTGCGCCGCTCGCCGTTCCGCGTGGCGCGCGAGGAGTTGTGGCTCGTCAACCCGAATTACGAGGTAAAGTTCGGCCTCCGTCCGCGTCGCCTGCCGAAGGCGTTAAATATTCCGTGGATGAGGGAATTTTTCGTCACAACGTGTTATGTATTTCTGACAAGACAATGAATACAGGCAATCTGACCTTCACCATCATCAAGCCCAACAGCGTAGCCTCGGGCGACGTTGGCCGCATCATTGACAGGCTTATCTGCGGCGGGTTTGTTTTGCGCGCGCTCCGCATGCTCCGCATGGAGCGCGCCCGGGCCGAACAGTTCTACGCCGTTCACCGCGAACGTCCGTTCTTCGACGAGTTGACAGGGTTCATGACCTCAGGGCCGGTAGTCGTCGCCCTGCTCGAAGGCGAGGACGCCGTCGCCAGGTTGCGCTCGCTGGTTGGCAACACCGACCCCGCCCTGGCCGAGCAGGGCACAATACGTCGCGACTTCGGCCTCGACAAAACCCGCAACGCAATCCACGCCTCCGACAGCGACCTGAACGCCGCCGTCGAATGGCAACAATTCTTTACGGAAGAGGAGATCAATGCCTGCACGGCGCATCAGGGCCGCTGACCGTTGCAGGCAATATGCGAATTATGATGATAGAGACGATAGTATTTGATTTCGGGGGAGTGCTGATAGACTGGAACCCGCGGCATTATTACAGGGACGTTTTCGCGGACGATGCGCGTATGGAGGTGTTCCTGAGTGAGATATGCGACGACGAATGGAATGCGCGGCTCGACAGGGGCAGCAGTTTTGCCGTGGAGACCGAGCGGCTCAAGGCGCGGCAGCCGGCCGAGTGGCACCCTTATATAGATGCTTACGCGCAGGGCTGGGTGCGGATGCTCGGCGGAGCCATCGAGGGGTCGGTGGAGATACTGCGCTCGCTGAAAGGCCGTTACAGGCTCTACGGATTGACAAACTGGTCGGCGGAGACCTTTCCTGTGGCCCGCGCGAAGTTCGGGTTCCTGGGGCTGTTCGACGGCATTGCGGTGTCGGGCGAGGAGGGGATGATCAAACCCGACCCGGAATTTTTCAGGTTGCTGTGCAGCCGCTATAACGTCGCCCCCGAAAAGAGCATCTTTATCGACGACAACGCTCGCAACGTCGAGGCCGCCAATGCGCTTGGGTTCAATGCCATACGCTTCACGTCGCCCGAAGCCCTGAGGCAGGGGCTCGAAGGGTTGGGGGTGACGGTTTAGAACTTTACCGTCCGCCGCTTATCCGGTCGCTTATCTGGCCGCCAAACCGTCCGCTTATCTGGCCAATTATTTGCCCGCTTATCTGGCCGCCAAACCGCCTCGGCGCCTTAGAATCTGATCGCCGCCGTCACTCCGTAAGTCGGTGTGAACGAGCGACTTCCCGCATAGTTCAGGCGCATGTCTGGCGCGAGCGAGAAGCTGCTGCGCGACAATCCGTGTTTGCGGTTATACTCCGAGGCGTAGATCGGGGCCTGTATCACGGATATGAGCCAGAATGGCGCCGCCGTCATCACGCCTGCCACCGAAAGCAACATTCAGCCCGACGGCAGGCACGATCTGTGATTTCTAATGTAATTGGCATTTGCCAGTACGCCGGCGACGAACATGCCGCCGCCGAGCAGATAGCAGCCCGAAAACAGCATTATCCCCTTGCCGATCTGCCCGTTGATCATCTGCCCCAGCCCCGTCACGAACAGCGAGCAGAAACATGACAGCACGGGGTCTTTCCTCCGCAATCCGTCGTCATGGACAGGAGTTTCATGGACAGGCCCGTCGCCGACATCACCACAGGCAACCTCGCCGACCTCTTCCGGCGCGGCAACTCCCTGCGCGGCAACTTCTTGCATAGCAGCCACTTGTGTGGCAGCTATTTGCGCCGCCGGAACCTCATGTGCCTGCGCGACGCCTGCCACGGCAAGCATAAACCCTGTCAGAAAGCAATACTTTTTTATGTCGTATGATTATTATGTCTCTCCCGTCCGGCAGGGGCCCCCTCGCGCCGGACGGGAAAGGAGGTTGCAACCCGTTGTTGAGAAGCTCAACTGCCGATGATGGTGGCGCTGCGGTACTCGTCGTCTTCCCATGCGTCGATGTTGCTCGTGACGCTCATGCCCTCCCTGCTGAGAGTGAGGCCGTAACCACATGCGTGACCTGCCGTCAGAACAACCGAGCCCGCGTCGGGGTAGAGATAATCCGTGCTGCCGATGGTCACCTTGACGAGCCACTGCGGCGCGACGATGGTCTGCGGTATGAGCAGGGCGGTGTACTTGTTGCCGTCTTTGAGCGGGATGATATTGCCGTTGGTGCTGCCGGTGATCGTGCCGGTGGAGGTGTTGGCCGTGCCGTAGTTGTAACCATAGAAACGTACCGTCGCGTTCGCTAGGTCGGAGGCGGAGACGCCGCTGCCGGCAATGAGATTTACGGTCAGCTTGACCATTTTGTGCTTGAACACCAGCGGCTTGGTCGACTGCTCGGAGTAGGAGATGCTGAGCTGCGGGCCGAAGATAAAGTCTGCGGCCTGATAGTCGGCCATTGTGGCCTGCGAGGCCCTCATCGTCCACGAGGCGGGATACCAAGCCCGCGCCGAGATGGTTTGCGTGTGGCTCGTCCAGTAGAGCGGCGTAACGGGCGAGAGTACGCCGGTGGCCTGATTGACGGTGAACGGGGCGGCGGCGGCATTGTCGATGCTGACCATTACGTTGCCCGATATGCCGTTCCAGTTGTTGTCCGTCGTCGCCCTGGAGTCCTCTGCCTCCATTCTGGTGACGAGCGACATGGGCAACTTTTGCGGACACTCTTTCTCTATGCTGCATGAGGCCGCTGCGGCCGAGGCAACGGCAAGGACAAGGAACATGTTTTTCATGGCTGTGCGGACGCACATATATTGGTGCGCCCCACAAAAATACAAAATAAAGACATTCGATATTCAAAAACAACACATTTTTGTTGCATAATGACGAATTTTTATCGTTTTATGATGAAAAATGTTCGTCGGGTGCGGGTGCGGGCGTGAAAAGAGGCTTTACCCCGTCGTTGCTTACGGGTAAAGCAGGCGAAGCAATCCGGCACATGGACAGTTGCCGGATTGCTTCGCCTGAAACGTGTGGTTCGCGTCGGACTAATGCCCTCGAGATCGCTTTCCGGTGCGGGCTTTTACGATAGCTGCGCCGAACAGCCGGCATGGAGCGGAATATTCCGCTCCATGCCGGCACGCCCCTAATTGTACAGATTGTTTGTCGCGCCTACGACCTGTTGCGCTGTGCCTGTGCTCGTGTCGGTCTCGGCGAAAGCGACGATCCGGTTTGCCGCCACCGTGACGGTTTTCGTCGCATGGACATACTGCCCGCTCCCGTTGCGGGAGATGAAGACCGCGAACAGCTCATAGCCGAGAGGTTCGATGACGTATTATTGTTATCGTCATACCATATCGGCGCAAGTGTAAAATTATAGTCATAAATTTTTGTGCCGTTTTTTTGAGATATGCGCCCCTGCAAAACAAACTTTCATGCAGGAGCAATGGCCGCCCGGCAGTAAGGCGCTGAATATCAAAACCCGATTTGCATAATTGGAATACGGTCTCCCTGCTTCGCGCGGGGAGCGTTTTATCTCCCCGCGCTTGGCGAACTCATAATTTTAATCTAACTTTGGCGCAAACTATGATATTATGAATTCTCTGGAACTTTTCAGCCTCGAGGGCAAGGTGGCCCTTGTCACCGGAGGCACGCACGGCATCGGAATGGCCATCGCCAAAGGGCTGGCGGGCGCAGGGGCGCGCATCGTCGTCAACGACCTCTCCCCCGACAAGCTCGAGGCGGCAAAGCGCGAGTATGCGCAGGGCGGCGTCGACGTGGCGACATACATCTGCAACGTTACCGACGAGGCCGCCGTGGCAGGGATGGTCGCCGACATAGAGGCGCAAATGGGCGGAGTGGACATTCTGGTCAACAACGCCGGCATAATCAAACGGATACCCTCGCTCGACCTGCCGTTGCAGGACTGGAAGACGGTCATCGACGTCGACCTGACCGCCCCGTTCATCGTCTCGCGGGCCGTAGCCCTCGGAATGAAACTCCGCGGCGGCGGCAAGATCATCAACATGTGTTCGATGATGAGCGAGCTGGGGCGCGACACCGTAGCCTCATACGCCGCCGCCAAAGGGGGGCTCAAAATGCTCACCCGCAACCTGGCCACCGAGTGGGCGCGCTACAACATCAACGTCAACGGCATAGGGCCCGGCTACATCGAAACCGCCCAGACGGGCCCCATTCGCGAGCCAGGCCATCCGTTCAACGACTTCATAATCAGGCGCACGCCCGCCATGCGCTGGGGTCGCGTCGAGGATCTGGTCGGCGGGGCGATATATCTCGCCTCGTCTGCTTCGGACTTCGTCAACGGTCACATCCTATACATCGACGGCGGCATTCTCGCCTCGCTCGGTAAAGCCGCCAATGAAGAGTAGCGATTTCATCCACGGGAGCGATGTTGCGTGGGAGGCGGCAGGAGAGAGGGTCGCGCGCCAGATAATGGGCTACGACGAGCGGCTGATGATGGTCAAAGTGGCGTTCGAGCAGGGTTCGACGGGCGAAGTGCACACCCATCCCCACTCGCAGGCGAGCTACATAGCCGAAGGAAAGTTCGAGGTGACGCTCGGCGAACGGACAATGGCGCTGGCAGAGGGCGACGGCTTTTACGTCGAACCCGGCCTGCCACATGGCGTGAAATGCCTCGAAAAGGGGCTGATCATCGACATGTTCTCGCCCGCCCGCGAGGATTTTCTGAAACAGTAGCATGGCGATGTCCAGTCATTGTGAGGGCTTTTTGTCTGCGTGCCTCATTTGCACGCCCCTGTCATAGCGAAAGGCTCCCCGTCTGCGTGCCGTTCCTGTTGTTGCGAGGGCTTTTTGTCTGCACGCCGTTACCGTTATTACAAGCATGGCGACATGTTTGGCCTTGCTTCGCAAGGCCGCAGCCCGCAGCCGCGCCACGCGGAGGGCTGCCGCTCGCCTGTTGCTCGCCTGTTGCTCGCGTGCCGCCTCCGTCGCTCGCCTGTTGTCCGCGTGTCGCCCGCCTGCCGCCTCCGCACCCCTTTGCCGTCTGCGGGCCGTCTCAGTTCTCAAACCCTGCTGCGGTCGTGCCGTTCCAGCTCATGTTCACACCCGCCTTAGCGGTGGCGTCGCGGCATTTGCTGCTGGACGGAGTCAAGTACACATACACCGCATGACCGTTGCCGTTGCCGCTGCTGGTGTTGTTGTCGCCGCCAGTCACATGATTATTGGACGTATTGCCGT
>JAIRQC010000065.1 GCA_031256675.1 Rikenellaceae bacterium | reverse complement strand
TGGCTTGCCGAAAACCACGGCAACAGCATATTGACGTCCCGAATGTTTGACCTGCCGCCCACCTGCGAAACATACTGCGAGGTCGGCAACGCCTTGACCGAATGTGGCGAGTACGGTCGTGCCGAACATTATTACCGCACTGCCGCCGCAATGATCCCTCTGGGGCTCGAACCTATACGAGTAATCGACTGATATTTAGGTGATTATCTGACTGTGCTTATTTTTGGTACAACAAAGGTACATCACGGCGACAACTCCAAGTAATGTTTCTAATCGTTATTTGTCGCAACAATTTACATTCGTCGGAATGTAATTCAAGATAATCGCATCTGTTGTATTGCGAAAGTCGGAATAGTGTTCGTAAAAGAATATTGCTTTTTCCCACCTGTAATTGACAGATCTGACCGACAGGCCTCCCATTGCTCGCGATAGCCTTAGTTTGAGCTCATGTCGTAATACGCCTGTTTCTATCGACCGGGGAGAAAACAAAAATACAATCGCCAGTATAGCCGTACTTTTGACATCGGAACCTTTGTTTTGGATAATCGCCCCGTAAATCATGGGGATTTTATCCAAATCCGTTTCGTATGGAGTGAGCTTTTGTAACTGTTCGAGGATTCCCCGATGCTTTTTTGCAAGAGAAATAATTTCAGCTATTGATTGTCCCATGATTTTATTTTTCTATGTAATACATCATGTCTGTATATCTGTTCCCTGCTCCCGTCGCGCGTACCAGCGTTTTCAGCTTCGCGCCGGATAGAGGAGTGGTATAGCCGAATCTCCTTTCAAACCAGTTAAATATGTCGGTTATGCCTGATTTTTCGGAGGTAAAATAGATAAATGAGTTGTCGCGCAAAACATTAAACGCATCAAGATAGCTTGTGATGCTCTGGAATGTATCCTTGCATAGCTCGATATATCGGTAATAGCATACGGAGGGTCGACAACAAACAGCACGTCTTCGCGCCCGACATATTCGGCGGCAATATCCCGCCAGTCGCCGCTCACCCGCTCTTGCACCCTCCAAATAACCCGTCGTATCATAACGCGGGAAGCTCCAGCGAAATAGCCCTTGATTATTGGCACTACGAACAGGGGCGTCGACAGAATCGGCATAATTGCCGGAAAATAACAATATAGCCGACAGTGTGAGGTGGTCGACATACTGACAGCGACTTGCGTGGTCGGTGATGATTCCTGTGATATTCCGGCACACTGACAAGGGCAGTCTGCCCTTGTATTTGCTGTCTCCCATGGCCTGCCCGATTTGAGCGACCAACTCATTTGTTTGAGGTATTGCCGCCAGCCGTTGGGCGAAGTTGTCGAAGTCGTTCCAGACAACCCGCGCCTCCGGCAAGGATGTTTGCCGTTGTGAAGCACGATAAACCTTATTCCTTTTGCCTGTTCGATGCATTCAAACTCCGAACTCGAAACAATGCCTTAACACGGCAAACATATTCCCTTGTCCTGCTATTTAAAGGGGCATTTCCCCGCACCACGAACTTTTTTGCCTCCCATATCATCTTCTTGCCTAAAGCTTGCAAAAACCATAAAAATAGCAATGGCGTCAAAATATAACTATTTTTGATTATTACACTTTGCTGCTGCAATCAATCAGTTAATACTTCAATTCATGGGATTGCAGAAAAATATAGATTTCAGGGCCAAAACAGTTGTTTTACACCTTTGCATAACCGAAATATATATAGCTGTTGTAGCAATCCCAAAATTCGCACGACACAGTCAGCATCATACATACTCCTCCCGCGCCACATCTTCGCAAAGATAACGATATCGGTTGTTTTTGGATGTTGATCGTCGTTGCAGCCATATTGTGCAGAACAATATGGAGTCTTAGCGTATTCTTAATGTATTTTCAGGCGGAATAACGCCATAATAATCAAGCATCAAAGGAAAGCACAGCATATAATTTTGTCGGAAAATTTATGTTATTTGTACGAGTTCTAAGTAACTTTTTGTTTACTTATTATAAAATATTGTCGATTTATGAAGAGATTTTCCATTAGATTACTGTCTTTGGGTTGTGCCTTTTTTCTGCTGTCTGCCGGCTATCAAAGCCCTGACCTGAATAATGCTTTGCGCCTTGCAGGAAAGAACCGGGCTGAGCTTGAAAAGGTGTTGGCGCATTATGCCGCCGCCCCTGACACGCTGAAACTCAATGCAGCGCGGTTTCTGATAGAGAACATGCCAGGCCATTACAGCTACAACAGGGCGGGCATGGAACTTTTTGCCGAGCAGGCCATGCCTGTTATACGGTCGAATGCTTCGACAGAGTCGAAACAGAAATCGCTGGAGGAAATATCAACTTCCCTGACGGACAGAATATCGGTCGAGCAGGACGTTAAGACTGTTACGGCTGATTATCTGATTTACAGCATAGACGATGCGTTCAGGCTCTGGCGCGAGGAGCCGTATGCCACGCATTTGGATTTCGACGAGTTCTGCGAATACCTGCTGCCATACAAGGTCGTCGACCCGCAACCTCTGGATTACTGGCGCGACACTCTGCGTCATACGTTTGACGCCATGCAATGCCGTTTGATCAACAGCGAGGATTACAGTTACAATAACCTCTATATCGCCCGCGCAGCGAACCAGAAAATGAAAAAGGAGATGAAACCGTCGTGGAGTGGCAGCTACGGCGGTTTTTCTTTTCTCGGCGCATCCCTTCTCGGCAAAACGCCTTTTGGTACGTGCGACGACTATGCCATAGCTTCGGTGCGGTCATGCGGAGCAAAGGCATTCCGATAGCGGAAGATTTCACGCCGCAGTGGGCAAACCGCTCCTACAACCACACATGGGTATCGCTGTTGTTGAACAACGGCAATATCTGCGAGTATGAAGCGCTCTGGGGCGAGCCTGGAAACCCGCACAAGATGCAGGATCTTAAAGCTAAGATATACAGACATGTTTACGCCCGCAATAAGGAATTGACCAACCTGCTGCAAAAGGAAAAATACCCGCCCGAAAAATTCCATAACGTATTTATCAAAGACGTGACGGACCAATACATGAAAGTCTCTACGGTCGAGATTCCGATAGCGCTCAACAGGGACGTAAGGAACGGGTACGCTTATCTGGCCATATTCGACAATATCCAATGGGTTCCATTGGCTTACGGCAGGCGCGACGGACAGAGGGTCATCTTCGACAAGGTCGGCAGGAATTATGTCTACCTGCCGGTTTATTCCACAAAACAGGGCCTCGTGCCGCTGAACTACCCGTTCAGGCTGACTTATGAGGGCAAGGTGGAATTTCTTGAGCCGAACGCCTCTTCGCCGCAGACTTTCACTCTGTTGCGCAAATATCCGGTGCACGACTGGGTGTACAACGCATCGGACAGATGGACGGACGGCAAATTGCAGGCGGCAAACAAGGCCGACTTTTCAGACGCCGTAACCTTTTTTCAGATCGACAAATACTATCCATCGCTCGCCCTGAGGGTCGACACTGTCCCTCCATGTCGCTACTGGAGATATTATTCGGCTGAGGGCGGCAACTGTTACATTGCAGAGTTGATGTTTTTCAGCGACGAAGACTCCACGCGGCAGGTATGTGACGAGATTATCGGCACGGACGGCAGCTGGGGCAATAACAAGGCCAAAACGAAGGCGGCAGTATTCGACGGCGATCCGCTGACGCATTTCGACGCGCCTGTACAGTCGGGAGGCTGGGCTGGGATGGACTTCGGCAAGCCCGTGCGACTGAGCAAAATAATCTGCTATCCGGTCAGCGACGGCAATATGATACGGTTCGGCGACACGTATGAGTTGTGTTACTGGGACGGCAACAGCTGGGCGGTCGCCGGTCGGCAGGTCGCCCGGGACGTCAGGCTGACTTTCACCGGAGTCCCGTCGGGCGGGTTATACCTGCTGAACGACGTCACACGAGGGAAGGAAAAACGTCCTTTCACCTGGGAAAACACAAAACAAAAGTGGTGGTGATGAACACATGTTTGTTATGTGCATTCAACGATATGTAGAGATATGTACTTAACTATTTAGCCGCCATGCACGTTCAGCGCATGGTAATTATGCTCTAAACATCACATACATAACCCTCCCCGTTTCGCGAATGTCATTGATAGCTGCCCATTATCAACTGCACAAAGTCACTAAAAATAATGGCAGTTATTGCGACTAACTAATAAATAAACTTGTCCGTGATACAGGAATCTCTCAGTAGAGCGATTCCTCGGCGGCGTTCAAACCTTTGCTCAAACGTTGAGCGGGCGAGCGGACTTTTGTATGGTTCGAGGGTTTCCACATACTGGCAAAGATTACGAAAATACAGCCAAATCAAGCAAAACAATGATTCTTGCATCTATCGCGATAAATTTAGATAGATTCTTGATTTATAATTGCCACTGCTCTGGCTTTCAGGTCTGGGTGGCGGGTTTGGATGGCGTCGGCGAGGCGGGCGGCCTGCATGAGCGTGTCGAACGAGCTGACTACGAATAGCGTTTTGCCGTCGCTACTGACGGTGCGGGTGACGTCCTTGCCGCCAGCCAGTTGCCCGACGGTCTCGCGCACCGGTTCGCTAAGCGCCTCGGCCCCATATATTTCCACGCGATACCTGACGCCCTCCTCGGCATTCTCCTTCGAGAGGTTGTGATACGTGCCGTTCTCCCATACGGCTATCTGCGGATCTTTGAAACCGGCTTTGCGTAGCGTTGCGACGGCGGCCTCGGCCTGCTGCAACGTGGCGTAACCGCCTGCATAGTATTCCGTTACGCCGTTCGCCCCTTTGGCCGTTGCGAGCGGGTAAACCCCCTTGAAGGTGACCGGAGCCTGCGGCCTGGCGAACGCGCCGAGTAAAATTCGATATATCAGCCCTTTACGATAGACCGTCACGGGCGGAATGGGCTTTTTCTGGTCGTAACGCGAGCGCGCCTCAATGCCGACGGGGGCATATTCGATGAAATTTCGCTCGCGCAATCCGGCTTTCGGCAACTTTAACTCAATACTGTCCAGCTTCATGGCTGCACGGCCCAGCGAATCCTCCGCTGCGGGAAGCTTCAGCAGTCGCGCTATATTTATCTCATAATCAAGCAGTAACGCCTTTTCGTTGCGATAGCGGGCGAGCGCGTCGGAAGCATACTGTCCGGCCTCGTCAAGGTTGCGGCGCATGGTTTCCTGTCCCTTGTTTTGAAATTCGCCGATCAGGTCGGAGCGGTTGAGACGGTCGAATATATAGTTGTAACAGAACGTTTTATTGTCGAAAATATGACCCCACACCACTGCCAGCGTGTCGGCTACACGCCCGTTGAGCCGCATGAGCGAACCGTAGGCAACAGCGATGCTGTCCGCCCGCGCCATGCCGACAGCAGTGTCATATTCGGCTGCCAAACGCTGTTCGGTGGCATTGTTCGAGGCATAGATCGCTGCGAATGTTGCCGCCGACCGCTCGCTTTCCTCGGCTGAGGTTAGCAGCAGGAAATCCGCAGGGGCCAGCAGTCGCGCAACCTCCCTGCATATCAGCGACCCTGGGCCGGTCGGACGTTCGACGGCCACAGCCGCCGGGACAACCGTATCAGCGGCGACCACGGAGTCCGTGACGACGGATGGCGGCAACACCTGCGGCTGCTCCCTGCGCGCCGTCGCCCCCCCTGCCAGACCAGCCGCCACAAGCGAAACGGCTATCGTAAAAACCTTTCGTTTCATAACCTGAGAACAAACAAGACTCCCATATGTCGGTCGGCGTTAACAGACGCCGACCGGCACGTTGGCTTTGATGCTGTTTTGGCTCCTGTCAAGTCCCTTTGCCGATGAAATACCGTCGCATTTCGAGGAAAAGGGGCCGAAACAGCGTTTAAGACGGGATTCGCCGGCAAGCCCTGATGCGACAGACGTATTATTTCTTCGGTTTCGGGGCGAGCATCATGGTCATTCGCTTGCCTTCGAGTTTGGGCATCATCTCCACTTTGGCGATCTCTTCGAGGTCGGTAGCGAAGCGCAACAGCAGTATCTCGCCCTGCTCCTTGAAGACGATCGACCGTCCGCGGAAGAAGACGTATGCCTTCACTTTGGCCGCCTCCTTGATGAAGTTTTCGGCGTGTTTGAGTTTGAAGTTGTAGTCGTGGTCGTCGGTCTGCGGGCCGAAGCGGATCTCCTTGACCACCACCTTCACAGCTTTGGCCTTGATCTCCTTGGCCTTTTTTTTCTGCTGGTAGAGGAATTTCTGGTAGTCGACGATGCGGCATACCGGGGGTTCGGCCTTCGGGGAGATCTCGACCAGGTCGAGTTCCATCTCCTTGGCCATGGCGATAGCCTCACGCACCGGCA
>JAIRQC010000053.1 GCA_031256675.1 Rikenellaceae bacterium | reverse complement strand
CGACCTTTTAACCTGCTCGAAGGACAATATGCTGTTTTCAAAACGCTTAATCTCCCACAACTCGAACGGCAAGTCCCTGAAATTAATGGCTTCGCGCTGATAGGCGGTAAACGACGGCGACACAAAGATAACTTTCGACTGCGTCCAGTCGACGTCGGTACGTTTCAGGTTTTTACTCTTACGCTCGTTGTATTCCAGAATAAAATCCGCCTTATTGTGCAACATCACTTCAAGATAGGCATATCCCTGATCGATTACGCTAAACGACTTGTCGCGCTTATATTCGATGATAACAAACGAGTTGGCCTCATTGTCAAACGCCAGGGTGTCGAAGCGATAATTTTTCACTGCAAACTCGGATTTGATGAACTCCAGCCCCAGCAGGATAGATAGGTTCTCTTCCACAAGTTTTTGTATCTCGTGCTCCAGCTTGAAAGTCACATCCTTAATGCGTTCAAGCCGCTTGTCTGTCCTGTACAGCGCCATCGCCGCCCATATTACAGTTCCAGATCGCCGTCGAACACCTCCACCCACGGAAGTCCCTGAGGGCCAAGCTCGGCGAGGAACGGATCGGGGTCGAACTGCTCAACATTGAACACCCCCGCGCCGCGCCACAGCCCCTTTGCGAACATCGCCGCGCCGAGGGCCGCCGGAACGCCCGTAGTATAGCTGACGGCCTGAGTTCCCGTCTCCCTGTACGCCGCCTCGTGGCTGCAATTGTTGTATATGTAATACGTGCGCTCGCGGCCATCCTTGACGCCGCGGATACGGCAGCCGATCGACGTGAGGCCCGTATAGTTCTCGCCGAGCGACTTCGGGTCGGGCAGCACCGCCTTGAGGAACTGTATAGGAACTATCTCGACCCCATTATACACGACCGGATCGATCCGCGCCATGCCGATGTTCTGAATAACGCGCAAGTGGGTGAGGTACTCCTGCCCGAAAGTCATCCAGAAGCGGGCGCGTTTGATGGTCGGGAAATTCTTCACAAGCGACTCGAGCTCCTCGTGATAGATAACATACGATTCGCGGGGGCCGATCTCGGGGTAGGTCAGCGGCTTGTGTATCTCGTGCGGCTCGGTTATGGCCCAACTGCCGTTATCCCAGTACTTTCCCTTCTGCGTCACCTCGCGGATGTTGATCTCCGGATTGAAATTCGTCGCGAAGGCCATGCCGTGATTGCCGGCGTTGCAGTCGACAATATCCAGATAATGGATCTCGTCGAAGTGGTGTTTGGCGGCATGTGCGACGAAGATGGCCGACACGCCCGGGTCGAACCCGCAGCCCAGAATGGCCGTCAACCCCGCCTCGCGGAAGCGATCCTGGTAGGCCCACTGCCACGAATATTCGAAATGCGCCTCGTCTTTCGGCTCGTAATTTGCCGTATCCAGGTAGTTTACTTTACATTCCAGACATGCGTCCATAATGGTCAGATCCTGATACGGCAGGGCGACGTTCACCACAATATCCGGCCCGAACGAGCGCATCAGCTGCACGAGTTCGGCCACATTGTCTGCGTTGACCTGCGCCGTTCGTATTCTGTCGCCGCCCACTGCGCGGGCTATCTCGTCGCATTTCGACCTGGTGCGGCTGGCGAGCATGATCTCGCTGAAAACGGGGTTACGGGCTGCCTTATGGGCAACTACCGTGCTCACGCCTCCGGCCCCGATGATGAGAAGTCTGGACATTTTCGGCTTTTTGAAGTTTGAGTGTTCATGGTTTTTTCTGCGGAAGTTATCCCGCGCAAACTCAGAGTGCAAATGTACACCTTTTTGAGCGGAGTGGCAACGGTCGGGGCAAAAAAAGGGTTGATGTTTTGCGAATAAAAAAAAAGCATTACCTTTGCATCGCAAAATTTTCACCGATTCCGTAGCTCAGCAGGTAGAGCACAACACTTTTAATGTTGGGGTCCTGGGTTCGAGCCCCAGCGGGATCACTGTTTAGGCCTCATAATCTTTTGGTTATGAGGCTTTTGATTTGAATGCGTGGTTATTTGGGGCAACAGAAACAGGCCATTTCAGGACACTCTGGGACGCATTGTGACACTCTGTAACACACTGTAATAAAAGCAGGGTTTTTGTTTTCCCATGTTTTTCCAAAAATGCCTCGATTATGATAGCGCGCTACAAGCTTGTTTACAACCGCCACGACCGCCCGGTAAAGAGCGGCCATACCGCTCCCGTGCACCTGCGCGTGACCGTCAACCGCAAGGTGCGGTACATCGACACCGGAATCCGCCTCGAAAAACATTAGTGGAGCGGCAGGGAGCGGGCGTGGGTTACCGGCCACGAGGCCGCGCCGGAATATAACGCCTGCCTCGGCGAGCTTCTGATACGGATGCGCCGGCCAATATCGACGCAAAGGAGCTTGGCTATGCCGCCGTCCGACAGCTGGTCAGAAACGACACGGATCCCGCCTCTTTTGTCGATTTCATGCTGTGCAAGGGGGCGGCACGAAATGACGTCGGCAAGGGCACAAAGGCCCGCGTGCGCGTGATGGTTATTTGAAAAATAATATATGTTTTTTGTGCCGTGCTTATGCCGGCGACTTGTGGCGTCCGGCACGTTAAAAGGTATTCAGGGACCCTGCAATTAAAGCAGGGCACTCCTCGTCTACTTGTCGTCGTAAGCCTCTATTGCTTTGATAATCAATCTTGTGCACGTGACGCCGCGCCGCTTTGCTATCTCTGTTATCTTTGCCACGGTGCTCTCTGTCAGCCGCAAAGTGAGATTTTTTCGCGGCTAATCGCTCGCCGCCTTTCGTCCCGGGCCCCTCCTCTGCCAGATTAGCGGGTCGCCTGATCCTTTACCTCCCATCTTTTTCTGATTTTATGAATTTTGCGATCTCATCCCCTGCTTCGCGCATCAATCGCGCCGCCTCGAACGGTTGAATGGTATCCATAATGTACGTGAACTCAATGTCCGACGCCATGCCGTTGGGCACATACTTCACTATGAAGCGCGGCGACACATTGCGCCCCATGCGACCTTGCCGGATGTAGCTCCGACGAGCGTAGCCCACGCCGCCCCTGCCCCGGCAAGGCCGACCAAGCCCGCCGACAGCCC
>JAIRQC010000025.1 GCA_031256675.1 Rikenellaceae bacterium | reverse complement strand
GAGCCGTTTCGGCGGCTGTTGCGCTGTTCGCCCCAACCCAGTAGCCGAGATAGCCGCTGCAATTCGACCACTTGCGCGGCAACGTTAAAAGGTCGCTCGCTTCGGTTGTCGAGGGGATGAGCCAGCCTTGCGGACATGGGTCGTTTGCCGCATCCCAGGTTGAGGCGTTGGATATTTCGGCCACGGAGAGCCACGTTTGGCCCGCCGGCGAGATGCTGTTCGGCGAACTGCCGTCCCAGTTCCACGCCGTTGCGTCGTTCCAGCGATAGCAGCAGCCGCGCCACCGCTGACTGAGCGAGGCAAAACCGTGCGGAACGCCAACGTTACGGGTAGCCCATACCACGCCGTTTATCTCCACACCGTTGTCGGAGACCATTTCCGATTGATATTCAGTCTCGCAGGCCATCACGACAACGAACGGCAACGCAAGAGGAATAAATATTTTATTAAATGTAAATTGCCATTATAATGCTAAAAGCAATAATAAATATAACTCCAACACATCCAATCCATTCGTCATTATTTTTTTCAATAAATAATCCTGATGCTCCTTTTGTTTTAGGATTTGGCTTGTTAAATCTTCGACAACTGAATTTAATTCATTGATTCGTATTGTGTCGTCTTGTAATTCTAATTTTAGCCTTGTAACTTCTGTTCTCAATATAGCCCAAGTCACCGACGAAGCCGGCGAAACGGTGGCGACATTCGTAGCGTCGGCTTACAGAAAAGATGTGACGCTGCCGTTCGCCAAACCTTAGGATCATCATCAAAACCGGCCTCCCCGATAGGATAAAGTGAACGTTGCTTTTGTCCGGACTAAAAGAACCGAAAAAAGTTCTTCATCGACCATGTGATTGTCACTGAACAGCAGACGACAGCAACCCTCATAAGGATTGCTGTCGTTTTGCGTTTTGGAACAAGATCAAAATCCTGCTGCGCGCATATCTGCAAGTGCCAGAATGTAGTCGCGTTCGGTAGCGAGCAGATCGTCGACGGCCTCGTATTGCAGCGTGAGCGAGGCGAGGTACTCGGCGAGCGAGATGGCCCCTGCGTCGAGCGACTTTTGCAGCAGGGGACGACTGTCTGCCTCATTGAGCGCGGCGCGGGCCTGTTCGAGAGCTTCGCGAAGCTCCAATGCGCGGGTGTATAGGATTTTAAGTCGACTGTGCAACTCGACCCGGACGTTGTCGCGGCGGCTTTCGGCGGCGCGCAGTCCGGCGCGGGCCTGCCTTATGCGGCCCGAATTTTCCCACAGCGGGATCGACAGCCCCACCGTGAGACCGCCGTAACGCTGGCCCATGGTTCGTTCGCTCATGTAACCGGCTGTCAGCGAGGGCCATGACGAGGCTTTGGATAGCGACAGCTCGCGCCGGCCCGCCTCGGCCTCCTGCGCCGCACCGACCATAGCCGGCGACTGCGGAGCAACACTCTCGAACCACAGTTCGAAATCCTCCGGCGGCGCAAGCGGCGCGTAAAGCGTATCGGTTATGGCTGTCGCCTCGCCGCCGTTGAGTTGCGCAAGACTGGCGGACAGCGCGTTACGGTTGCTCTCGGCCCTGCGCAGTTCGCTCCGCAGCGTCGAGAGGCTGAGTTGTGCGCGATTGAACTCCAGACGGTTGGCGTCGCCCGCGTCGAGCCTTTGCCGGTAATGGGCCGCGACGGTCTCGGCGTGTTCGACGCGGGCGCGCAGCTCCCTGTTCTGTAAATTGCTGTGTACAAGCTCTATGCAAAGTCTCTGCGCCTCGGCGAGTATGGCCGCCCGCCCTGCCCTGTAGCCCGTCTCGGCCAGCTCGCCATGCTGGTCGGCCAGACGGCCTTTCATGCCGATGATGGTCGGAACGTCGAGCCGCTGGGTGAGGCTCAGGTCGGTGCGGCTGCCTGTTCCGGCGGGACTGCCCCACAGATAGCCGAAACCGATTTCGGGCCCGGGAAGGGCAACGCCTGCGCGTCCGGCGAACTTGCGGGCGTCGGTCTCCTCGCGCAGGACTTTCAACGTCAGGTTGTTGCGTTCGACCGAGGCCATTACTGCCTCCATGTTCTGCGCCGCGACATGCGTCATGGACGCGAATGTCGCCAGATATATTAACTTCCTCATTTTTTGCGTGTTGTGAGCAGGTAGACGATCGGGATGATGAATCCGTTGAGCAGCGTCGAGGTGAGCAGGCCGCCGAGGATCACCCGCGCCATCGGGCTTTGGATTTCGTTGCCAGGGAGCGAGCCGCCGAGCGCCAACGGTATGAGGGCCAGCGCGGAACACAGGGCGGTCATCAGGATCGGGTTGAGGCGGTCGAGCGAGCCGCGCATCACGCACTCCTCCGGCGTGGCCCCCGCCGCGCGAAGGTCGTTATACCGCGCTATGAGCAACATTCCGTTGCGCGTGGCGATGCCGAACAGCGAGATGAAGCCGATGATGGCCGGAATGCTCAACACGCTGCCCGTCAGGAAGATGGCCATCACGCCGCCGATCAGCGCCAGCGGCAGGTTGAGCAGGATGAGGGCCGACTGCGCGGCGTTGCGGAACTGTCCGAACAGCAGCAGGAAGACCACCAGCAGGGCGGCCAGCGAGATGGTCGTCAGTGTGCGCGAGGCGGCCTGTTCGCTCTCGAACTGGCCGCCGTACTCGATGCGGTAGCCCTCGGGCAGTTCGACGCTCGCCTCGACGCGGCGGCGGATGTCGTTCACCACGCTGCGCATGTCGCGTCCGGCGACGTTGGCCGAGACGACCGTCTTGCGCTCGACGTTTTCGCGGTTGATGACGTTGGGGCCCGACGTGGAGACGATGCGGGCGAGGCTGCCGAGCGGCACCTTGCTGCCTCCTGCGTCGACGGCCATGTCGGCGAGGCGGTCGGCGGTGGCGCGGGCGTCGTCCTTCACTTTGAGTATCAGGTCGAAAGTGCGTCCGTTCTCATAAACCTGCGACACAGTCTCGCCGCCCAGCATCACCTCCACCGCGCGGGCGAACTCCGGCAGCGTCATCCCGTAGCGCGCCAGAAGTTCGCGCCGCGGCTCTATTTTCAGCTGCGGACGCTCCACCTGCTGTTCGACGTTGAGGTCGACCACGCCCGGCACCTCCGCCGCGGCGGCCTTGATCCTGTTGCCGATTGAGTACATGCGCGACAGGTCGCTGCCGAAGATCTTGATGGCGACGCCCGCCTTGGCGCCCGACAGCATGTGGTCGATGCGGTGCGAAATGGGCTGGCCGATCTCGACGTTCAGACCGGGCAGATCGCTCAGTTTACAGCGAATATCCTCTATCATCGCCTCTTTTGTGCGCCCTTTCAGGACGAACGGCGTTTCGAACTCCGAAACATTCGTCCCGAAGACATGCTCGTCGAGTTCGGCGCGCCCCGTCTTGCGCCCGACGGTCTGAACCTCAGGCACGGACAGCAGCAGCTGTTCGGCGGCGAGCCCTATCTTTTCCGACTCTTCGAGCGATATGCCAGGCATTGCGCTCAGGTTGATGGTCAGCGATCCCTCGTTGAACGGGGGCAGGAAGTTGCGACCCAGGGAGCAAAAGACAACAACCGTCGCCAGCAGCAGCCCGCCGGTGGCCCCCAGTACGGCCCGCTTGTGATGTAGCGACCAGCGTAACGCCCGTCCGTACAGCTGTTTGAGCTGCCTCGTCAGCCACGGTTCGCGCTCCTTTCCTCCACGTCCGAGCATGTAGCTGCACAGCGCGGGGGTGAGCGTGAGGGCCACGAGGGTCGAGGCGGCGAGGGCGGTGACGAACGCAATGCCTAACGGGGCGAGCATCCGTCCCTCCATGCCCGTGAGGAAGAACAGCGGCGCGAAGCAGGCGATGATGATCAGCGTCGAGTTGAGGATCGGCATACGCACCTCGCGCGAGGCCTCGAACACCACAGCCATAACGCTTTGCCTCTCCTGTGGCGGCAAAGCGCGGTTCTCGCGCAGATGGCGGAAGACGTTCTCTACGTCCACAATTGCGTCGTCGACGATCGAGCCGATGGCGATGGCCATGCCGCCCAGGCTCATCGTGTTGATCGTCAGCCCCATTGCCCTCAGCACAAGGATAGAGACCACCAGCGACAGCGGGATCGTAACGAGCGATATCACCGTCGTGCGCACATTCATCAGGAACAGCAGCAGCACGATCACAACGAACACAGCCCCCTCGTACAGGGACTTTTGCACGTTGTTGACGGAACTTTCGATGAAGCGCGCCTGCCGGAAGATGTCGGTCGAGAGGTGTACGCCGGCCGGCAGCTCGCCTTGCAACTCGGCCAACGCCCTGTCGAGCCGTCCGGTGAGCTCCATCGTGCTGGCGGCGGGCTGCTTGGTGACCGTAACAAGCACAGCCGCCTTGCCACGCTCCGACGCCGCGCCCAGACGCGGCGAACGGCTGCCAACGCCCACCGTCGCCACGTTCTCCAGCCTGACGCTCCCCACCGCGGCCTTTCCCAGCGCCTCCATATCGTTGGTAGATAGCGCGCCGCGTATGATGTACTCGTTGCCGTGTTCATAAAGCGTCCCGCCGGGGGCGTTGCGGTTCATGTCGCGCGTGGCCTCGAGCGCCTCGTCGAGCGTCACCCCGTAACGGCGCATCCGGTCGGGATCGAGGGCTATCTGGTACTCCTTGATCTCGCCGCCGATAACGGCCACCTGCGCCACGCCTCCCGTTGCCAGCAGCCGCGGGCGCACTGTCCAGTCGGCCAGCGTGCGAAGCTCCTGCAACGGGACGCTGTCGCCGCTCAGCCCGACAATCATCACCTCGCCGAGGATCGACGACTGTGGGCCGAGCGTTGGGCTGCCTACCTCACGGGGCAGGCCCTCGCGCACCACGGCCAGCTTCTCCGAAACCGTCTGGCGCGCGCGGTAGATCTCCGTACCCCAGTCGAACTCCGCCCACACCACCGAAAAGCCCGTGGTCGACGACGAACGCACCCGACGGATCCCCGCCGAACCGTTCAGCGCCGTCTCTATGGGGAACGTGACCAGCCGCTCGACCTCCTCGGGGGCCATGCCGCGCGCCTCGGTCATCACGACCACCGTCGGCGCGTTGAGGTCGGGAAAAACGTCTACCTCCATACGTCGGGCAGTGTAAATGCCCGCTATCATGAGCAGCAGGGCGCAGACCACCACCACCGGGCGGTTGTCCAGCGCAAATCTTATTATTCTGTCCAGCATGGCCGCGTCAATGAGAGTGGTTGTGCCCCTCCGGCATGACGCCCGCGGCGGCGGCCAGTTTCAGCCGGTATGCGCCGGCGGTGACGACCTCGTCCCCTGCCTGCAAGCCTTTCACTACCTCGACGCGCGCGCCGTCGTCGGCCCCGAGGGCGACCTCCTGTCTGCGGTAGCAGTCTTCGTCGAGTTTCAGATAGACGAAACGCAGCCCCTGCTCCTCGGTCAATGCGCTCAGCGGCACGGAGATAACACCCCTGCGCGGCGCGGCGAGCAGCGCGACCTCCACCGGCGACCCTGCCGGAATGTCACCCACATTATCGAACTCGAACGTAACGGGAATATAGGGGGACAACGCCCCCGTGCCGCGTCCGTAAGAGAGCAGCCGTCCGCGCAGAGAGTCAAGGTGATAGGTGCGTCCGTCGCCCGGCGTGGTGAAGTTGGCGCTGCGAACGCCGGGCAGGTCGCGGAAGTAACGCTCCGGCAGCTCGGCGCGCAGTTGCAGCCGCCTGTCCTGCACAATGACGGCAACGGGCTGGCCCACTGAAACATAGTCTCCCTGTCTGACCAGCAGGTTCTTTATATAGCCGTCTATTGGAGAGGTTGCCCGTCCGCCGCCGCGCGACGAGGCCTCGTAGGCTGCCCGCGCCGTCTCGTAGGCCGCCCGCGCCGTCTCGAACTCCTTTTGCGACACGACCTGCTCTTTTACAAGGCTTTCGGCGCGGCGATATTCGTTGCGGGCCGTCTCGAATGTCGCCCGCGCCCTGATAGCAGGGTCGCCCTCGGGCATGTTGCGTCCGGAGACGGTGGCGATGGTCTGCCCCCTGCGCACGGGGGATCCCTCGGCCAGCGACGCGCCGCCGAACGACACGACGCCCGCCTGTGTGGCCGCCGCTATCGCCTCGCCGCCCTGCGCGGGGACAATCTCGCCGCTCGCCCGTATCACGCGGGCAAAATCTCCTGGCGCGACGGTCTCGGTCGCAAGTCCGGCAAGGGCGGCCTGTCGCGGGGTGAAATTTATGTCGTCGTTATCTTTGGCAGCCTCGGCAACTTTGGCCGCGCAGGAATCATGTTGCTGCTCGTGGTTGTGACTGTGGCTGTATTCGTGGTCATGGTCATGATCATGGTCTGCCCCTGATCGACATCCGACGGCTATCACGGCCGCTAATATCACTATCTTTTTCATCTCTTTACCATATATATAAATGTATACGCCGAACCCTTCGGGGGTTCGATACCGGCAGGGACTTGCACCCTGATATTTAAGAGATGAAATGCGGGGGGGCGCGCAGGGAGTGCGCGCGGTCAGTGCCCGAAGAGGTCGGGATGCGGAGGGGCTGTACGGGGGTGGGGAGGTCGTTTTGCAGAGGCCCCTCCGGCGGGGCAGGGAGTGCGACCAACGCAGGATGGTCGACATGGTCATGGCCGCAGTCGCATTTTTGCTGCCCTTTTTCCGGCGCGACATAGTAGCTCGTCGCAACGCAACGTTCGCCGTGATCTTCAACGTCGTCGTGATGGTGCGGCGTATCGTCGCAACACTCCGTCAGGCATATGGCCTGCAAGTGGTGGTGATGCGGGGCCAGCGAGGCCGCCAGCAGCGCGAGAGCAACGAGAGCTATGCAACGTCCGAACTTCATGATCGACGCAAAAATAGCAAAACGTCGCGTAATGTCCAAACTTTACCGTGAAAATAGTAGCATATGCGAATTAATGGCGAGATCGAATGCGTTGTTTTGCGAAAAAATCGTTATGCAGGCTTAAATTGAAATGTGGTTCTGAAACCCGCAGCAGATGTAAATATCATTGAAAAATTATTTACGGCTAAAATTTGGACTAACTCTGCGATAAAATGATTATTTTTGTATTCGCAAACCCTGAAATCATGAGCCGGAATATAAATCCCCACGCCACCGTCGACCCTGAGTGCCTGACCCCCGCGCCGGAGCCTCACGGACGTCACTCGGCGCACTTTTCTGCCTCGTCGCTCGCCTCGCAGGCCTCTGCGACGGTTGGCGTCGACAGTGCGCGCTGCTACCAGTGCGGCAAGTGTTCGGCCGGTTGCCCGCTCGCCGACGAGATGGACTTCACATCCAGCGCGGTGTTGCGGATGCTCCAGACGGAGGATCCCGCCGCCGACCGCGAGCTGCTCACCTCGCAAACCATCTGGCTGTGTGCATCATGCGAAATGTGCATATCGCGCTGCCCGATGCAGGTCGACATCCCGAAGCTGATGGACTTCCTGCGCCAACGCTCTCTGTACGAGGGGCTTGCCAATCGCGACGCCCGCCGCAACATCGTCGCGTTCCACCGTTCGTTCCTCGACGTGATACGACTGACGGGCCGCTCATACGAGATAGGCCTCGTCGTCGACTACAAAGTGCGCAGCGGCAAGCTGTTACAGGATTTGACAGTCGCCCCCGCAATGTTCCTCAAAGGCAAACTCGCCCTGATCCCCGAAATGGTGCGCGATCGTCGCGGCATAAAACGGATATTCAAGAAAACAGATGAATAAATTGGGATTTTATCCGGGATGTTCGCTCGAAGGGACGTCGAGGGAGTATGCCGAGTCGGTTTTGGCGACGGCGGAGTTGTTCGGCGTCGAGCTCGCGCAGGTTCCCGACTGGAACTGCTGCGGTGCGACGGCGGCACACAACCTCAACCGGGCGCTGTCGCTGGCCCTGCCGGCGCGGATACTGGCCAAAGCGCTGGATGCAGGCATGAAGGAGATCGTCGTGCCCTGCGCGGCGTGCTACAATCGCCTGAGCGTCACGCAACACGAGCTGTTCCTGGACGAAAAGTTGCGCCGCGAAACGGAGGAGGCCGTGGGGCTGCCGCTGTCGGATAAGGTAGAGATACTCAACGTGGTGCAGTTCGTGGAGAGGTATATCGAGGGACAACTTCCCGAAAAGGTCACGCAGCCTTTCGGCAGCGATGTGGCCTGCTATTACGGTTGTCTGCTGGTCAGGCCTCACGATGTGTTGCAGTTTGACCGTCAGGAGGATCCGCAGGCCATGGACCGTGTCATGCGGCTGCTGGGGGCCAACCCGATCGACTGGCCGTTCAAGACCGAGTGCTGCGGGGCGTCGCTCTCGATCGGGCGTACCGAACTGGTTGCCAAACTGTCGGGACGCATAGTGCGCGAGGCCGAGGAGCGCGGGGCGGGGGCGATCATCGTCGGATGCCCGATGTGCCACTCGAACCTCGACATGCGCAGGCCGCAGATCAACAAATATCTGGGCGCGCGCTCGAAGATACCGACGCTCTACCTGACGCAGGCCATCGCGCTGGCGTGCGGCCTCGACAAAAAACAGAGCGGCACAAGGCGCAATTTTGTGAAAGTGGACTGGAATGCCCTGAGAAATAGCTGATTATGGCAAGAATAGGAGTTTTTGTGTGTCATTGCGGCGAGAACATCTCCTCGACGGTCGACTGCGAGCGCGTGGCGCAGCAGGCAGGGCGGTTGCCGGGGGTGGCGTTCAGCGCCGACTATAAATACATGTGTTCCGATCCGGGGCAGAGCATGATCAAGGAGGCCATCGCCGAGCACAGGCTCACGGGGGTGGTGGTGTCGGCCTGCTCGCCGCGCATGCACGAGCCCACGTTCCGCAAGGCGTGCGCCGAGGCGGGGCTGAACCATTATCTGTGCGAGATGGCCAACATCCGCGAACAGTGCTCGTGGGTGCATCCGAAAGACGAGGCCACGACGCAGAAGGCATTCGACCTGGTGCGCACACAGGTCGAAAAGGTACGCAACGACAACCCGCTGGAGCCGATACGGGTGCCAGTGAACAAGACCGCCGTGGTGGTGGGCGGCGGCGTGGCGGGCATTCAGGTCGCACTGGACGTTGCCGCCGGTGGCCACAAGGTGATCCTCGTCGAGCGCGACCCCTCCATTGGAGGCCACATGTCGCAGCTGTCCGAGACCTTCCCGACGCTCGACTGTTCGCAGTGCATCCTCACCCCGCGCATGGTCGAAGCGGCACAGCACCCGAACATTACGCTGATGACCTACTCCGAGCTGGAAAGCATGGACGGCTTCATCGGCAACTTCAACCTCCGCATCCGCCGCAAGGCCCGCAGTGTCGACGAGAAGCTCTGCACGGGCTGCGGACTATGTACCACCAAGTGCCCCAACAAGAAGATACCCAGCGAATTTGAACAGGGGCTGGCCTTTCGCACGGCCATCTACACACCCTTCCCTCAGGCCGTGCCCAACAAGCCGGTAATCGACCGCGACAATTGCACGTGGTTCAAAACCGGCAAGTGCGGCGTGTGCGGCAAACTCTGTCCCACGGGGGCGATCAACTACCAGCAGCAGGACGAAATTGTCGAGGTAAAGGCGGGGGCGATCGTGCTCGCTACGGGCTTCGAGGTGAAAAAGACCGATTTCTTCCCCGAATACGGCTACGGACGTTACAGGGATGTGATCACCGGGTTGCAGTTCGAGCGTCTGGCCTCGGCGTCGGGCCCCACGCGCGGCGAGATCAGACGTCCCTCGGACGGCCGCGTGCCCGAAAAGGTGGTCTTCGTGGCCTGCGCAGGCTCGCGCGACCCGGCCAAAGGCATTCCGTACTGCTCGAAGATCTGCTGCATGTACACCGCCAAACATGCCATGCTATACAAGCACAAGGTGCACGAGGGTACGCCATACGTCTTCTACATGGACATCCGCGCCGCAGGCAAGAACTACGACGAGTTCACCCGCCGCGCCATCGAGGAGGACGGGGCCAAATACATACGCGGCCGCGTGTCGAACATTTACGAGAAGAACGGCAAACTTGTTGTGCGCGGCGCAGACACGCTGCTGGGCGGCAAACCGGTAGAGATCGAGGCCGACATGGTCGTGCTGGCCACCGCCGCCGTCTCGTGCGACGGCTCGGAGGAACTGGCCCAGAAGTTGCACGTCTCCTACGATTCATACAAGTTCTTCGCCGAGGCGCACCCGAAACTCAAACCCGTAGAGACCAACACGGCAGGCATTTACCTTGCCGGAGCGTGCCAGGCCCCGAAGGATATTCCGGAGTCGGTGGCGGCGGCGTCCGGCGCGGCGGCCAAAGTTATCGGCCTGTTCGCCAACGACACCCTCACCCGCGAGCCGGTCGTCGCGCGTGTCAACCGGACGGCGCCCCCGATCTTCTCCACCTGCATGGGTTGCGGGCTGTGCATATCCATCTGCCCCTATCAGGCTATCGACACGGAGGAGATAACCGACCGTTCGGGCAAGGTTGTCAAGACCATCGCCCGTATAAACCCAGGCCTCTGTCAGGGCTGCGGAACCTGCGTATCGTTCTGCCGCTCCAAATCCATCGACCTCGAAGGATACTCCAACAAACAGGTATATCAGGAGGTTGTGGCAATGCTGAACAGTGATTAGCGACAAACGACGACGATCTGACGAATCTGTCTAAATTTCAGACAGATTCCGTGAATCGCAAGATAATAGGCTCTCGAATGCTCAAAAATTAAAACTGATTTTATGCCTAAAAAAATTGTCGGCGTTCAAATGACGCGGGAGTTCAACTGGTCGTACATCTGCGAACAGTGTGGTCAAAAGGTTGAGGCGCAAAGTATTATTGGTGGCCCGAAGCACGGTGTGACCGTAAGAAAAGCAGAATTGTCCGGGACGCAGTATTCGTTAACGGAGGTGGGAAAACAGACATATCTTGCACAAGCCAGAGCGGAATTTCCACGGGTGTGCGAAAATTTTCTTGCCGACTGGAACAGGGGCGTGTATCCCGATTTTGTTATCGCGCACAAGGATAAATGCCCCTACTGCCAAAAATATCAGCACTGGAGCAAGGCGATCGTCAATAGGAAAAGCCCTGCCGGCGGTATCGCCGTCGCTATTTTTGTCTCGCCGTTCCTCGCCGCCCTCATCTCATTAATTATCTTTTTTATAAACACCATATTTATTAAAGATCAAGGCATACGGCAGATGACGGCTTTTATAGTCTGGATCCTTTTGACCGTTATTTTCATTCCGGCTTTCATTTGGTCAACGAAACAAGAGCAGAAAAACATACTGCGACAAAAAGCCGAACTGGAAAGCAAACCGAAACAATACCCGCAGTTTGTTTCGTGGGGAAAAACGTCGGAGACAGGGCGTGCATGGGCGTGAGGTCGAAACGCGGGAACGGAGGCCGGTAGTCCCGCTTCGCCCGGAATAACATTTTATGATTCGCATAACCTATCGTTCCGGGCAACGTCGAAAGGCCCCGTACCACATGCGAGATGCTTCGGACTGTGATGGCACGATACAGATATATTGATAAACTATGGACTTCGAACCTAAAATAGTTGCGTTTGTGTGCAACTGGTGTACCTATGCGGGGGCGGACTTGACGGGGACGAGCCGTATAAAGTATGCGCCGAACGTGAAGATGATACGTTTTCCGTGTACGGGACGCATTGATTTTATGCTGCTTATGAAAGCCTTTGCCAATGGGGCGGACGGGATGATCGTCTCGGGCTGCCACCCGAACGACTGCCATTACACCTCGGGCAACTTCCATGCGCGGCGGCGGTGGACGGTTTTTCGCTCGCTGCTGGAATTTATGGGCGTCGATACGGAGCGGATTGCCTTCACGTGGGTGTCGGCTGCCGAGGGGGCCAAGTGGGCCGACGTGGTCAACTCGACTGTCGAGAAGGTCCGCGCGCTGGGACCCTGTGAAGCATATAAAAATGCCGATTATGAGTAAATTGCAGGATACGGCCCGCTCGCTGCTCGATGCGGGCGAGGTCAAGGTGGCGATCGGCTACGGCGAGGGGAGCGTCGGACGGGTGCGTCCGCTGTTCGTGACCGATGCGGCCGGGGCCCAAGGGCTGATCTACGACGGACGATGCACGCAGAACCTGGCGGTCTATACATATAAAAAGGAGACCGCAGCAATGGGCAAACCCGCTGTGACGGCGGGAGTTGCGACCATGCGCGCCCTGATGCGCCTCGTGGCCGAAAGGCAACTGCGCGAGGGCGATTTCATAGCGCTGGCCGTCGTGGGCGACGAGGTTACGGTGTGCCGCACGCTGTCGGAGATGGAGAACTGGCTCGCCGCCGCCGCGCCCAAACCCCGCGAGGCCGACATGGAGATGATAGCCCGCATAGAGGCCATGACCCCTGCCGAACGGTGGGCGTTCTGGCGCGGGGAGATGGATCGCTGTTTCAGATGTTACGCCTGCCGGCAGGCCTGCCCGCTCTGCTACTGCACCCAGTGCACCGTCGAGGTCAATCAACCGCAGTGGATTCCCGTCGGGGCAACCGTACAGGGCAACCTCGAATGGCACGCCATGCGCGCGATGCACCTCGCAGGTCGCTGTATCGAGTGCGGGCAGTGTGGCGACGCCTGCCCGGTCGACATTCCGATACACCTGCTGACCGTCAAGCTGGCCGCCGACGTGCGCAACGTCTACGGCGCTGCGACCGGCATGGCCCGCGACGAAACATGCGCGATGTCGATATTCAAACCCGATGACAGGGAGAATTTTATAGGGTAGCTCTTATGATGAAATTATTGAAATCAGGACGTTATGCCGATTTCGCCGGTCGACTGGCCGGGGCTGAAACGGTGTACGGGCCTGTGCGACAGGGCGAAAGGGTGGTTTATCGCCGGATAACGGGAGTTGACGAACTGGCGAAGGATTTTGTCGTGCCTGAGACCTCGCCCAAGTCGTTCGTCTTTCCGAAGGTGGAGAAACTTTTCGGCTACACGACAGGGAAAGAGGGCGTTGTGGTCGAGGACATAGATCTGGACGCTATTCCGGAGCGGGTTATTTTCGGCGTGCGGCCGTGCGATGCGGCGGCGATGGAGAGCATCGGCTCGATTTTCGAGTGGGAGCCCGCCGACCCTATTTTCGAGACGCGCCGCCGCCGCACAACGATCGTCGCCATGGCCTGCACCGCCTCGGACGACTACTGTTTCTGCACCTCGGTCGGTGGGTCGCCGGAGGGTCGCGCCGGGGCGGATGTGTTGATGACCCCGCTCGTCGGTGGGGACTGTCTGGTTGAAACCCTTACCGATAAGGGCGAAAAACTGCTTGCCGTGGCGGTAGATCTGCTCGACGAGGCCCCTGCCGACCCTGAGAAACAGCTTGCCGATGTGCCGCGCCGTTTCGACGACGCGGGGCTCGACGAGAAGCTCGCCTCGGTGTTTGACAACGCTGTTTTCGACGATTACGCCGCCCGTTGCATCGGCTGTTCGGCCTGTGCATTCGTCTGTCCCACATGCGCCTGTTTCGACATTCAGGACGAGGCTCGCGGCAGTCGCGGCCAGCGTCTGCGCAGTTGGGACAGTTGCGGGGCCAAACTCTTCACGCTCCACACCTCCGGCCACAATCCCCGCAACACACAGGGGGCACGTTGGCGGCAGCGTCTAATGCACAAATTCTCCTACATGCCCCAGCGGCTCGACATTCGCGGTTGCGTCGGCTGCGGCCGCTGCTCGCGCCGCTGCCCGGTCGACATGAATATCTCCGAAAGTATAGGTATCATTGCCGGACTATAAAGATTTTTTATCTTTACGTTCCCGTTCTTTTTCATCTGTGCTTCGCTTGGTTTTGTCTTGTCGCTCGGCGGAGAGTTCATGCGGGCATTGCCCGACTCTTGGTTTGTTTTAAAGAATTACTTTTGTGTCAGGCGAAGC
>JAIRQC010000024.1 GCA_031256675.1 Rikenellaceae bacterium | reverse complement strand
ATCGCGAACATCCTCCGCCGACTGCGGGACGAAAACCGAAATCACTCCCAATTACCTCCCTTTGCCGGTTGCTTATTATTTTGTTCGGCCTTGCTTTGCAAGGCCGGCAGCCAGCAGCCGCCGGATGCGGAGGGCTGCCCGCTCTGCTTAAGGCATCGCGAACATCCCCCGCCGACTGAGGGACGAAAATCGCTATTCGCTACCCACTATTCTTACTCCTCCCATATCTGCCGAGGCGACTGTTGCGGCATAGGCCCTGAGCGCCCGGCTCACTTCGCGCACGCGACCGCGGGGCTTGAACTCGCCTTTGAGTGCCTCGCGCCGCCGTGCCAGCTCCCCGTCGCTCACGCCGACCGAGATGGTGCGCGAAGGTATGTCTATTGTTATTGCGTCGCCCGTCTCGACTAGGGCTATCTCGCCGCCCGCCGCCGCTTCGGGCGAGACGTGGCCTATCGAGAGCCCCGATGTGCCGCCGGAGAAGCGACCGTCGGTGACGAGCGCGCATTGCCTGTCAATGTGGCGGCTTTTGAGGTAGGAGGTGGGGTAGAGCATCTCCTGCATCCCCGGCCCGCCGCGCGGCCCCTCGTAACGGATCACCACCACGTCGCCCGGCTGCACCTCGCCGCCCAGAATCCCCTCCGAAGCCTGCTCCTGCGACTCGTAGACCCGCGCAACACCCTCGAAATGAAGTATCGAAGCGTCGACCCCCGCCGTCTTGACTATGCAGCCGCGACGGGCGATGTTGCCGAACAGAACGGCCAGCCCGCCGTCGGCGGAGTAGGGATGCTCCGCCGAACGGATGCACCCATGCTTGCGGTCAACGTCCGGAGCGTCGTAACGTGCGTTTTGCGACCCCATTACAAGATTGAACCGCCCTCCTGGAGCGGCAAGGGCGCGCTGCCGTGCCTCTTCGGTGGCCGTCTGGCACATTATGTCGTTTTCCGCAATAGCCTCGGCCAGAGATGGATAGTCCACCCGGCGGGCCGTGCCGTCGACAAGTCCGGCGCGGTGCAACCCGCCCAGGATCGACATGACGCCTCCGGCACGGTTAACATCCTGAATATGATATTTTTGCATATTGGGCGCCACCTTGCTCAGCACCGGTATGCGGCGCGAGAGCGCGTCTATGTCCTTCATCGTGAAGTCGACCTCCGCCTCGCGGGCCACGGCCAGCAGGTGGAGCACTGTGTTGGTCGAGCCGCCCATCGCAACGTCGAGCGACATGGCGTTCATGAAGGCGGCGCGGGTAGCTATCGAGCGCGGCAGTACCGTCTCGTCATCCTCGAAATAGTACCTGAAAGCGTTGCACACCGTCAGTTTCGCCGCCCTCTCGAACAGCTCCAGCCTGTCGGCATGGGTGGCCAGCAGCGTGCCGTTGCCGGGCAGGGCCATGCCCAAGGCCTCGGTCAGGCAGTTCATAGAGTTGGCCGTGAACATCCCCGAACACGACCCGCATGTGGGGCAGGCGCCCTTTTCGAGTTTGAGCAACTCGTCTTCGGGGTAGCCGTCGTCGGCCCCCCTGACCATTATGTCTATCAGGTCGTGATCGTGGCCGTCGATCCGTCCGGCCTCCATCGGCCCGCCCGAAACGAAGACCGTCGGGATGTTGAGGCGCATGGCGGCCATCAACATCCCGGGGGTGATCTTGTCGCAGTTTGAGATGCAGATCATGGCGTCGGCACGGTGAGCGTTCACCATGTATTCGATGCTGTCGGCGACAATCTCGCGCGAGGGCAGCGAATAGAGCATCCCGCTGTGGCCCATGGCGATGCCGTCGTCGATGGCGATGGTGTCGAACTCGGCGGCGAAACACCCCTCGGCTTCGATCAGCGCCTTGACCCTCTGGCCTGCGTCGTGCAGGTGGACGTGCCCCGGAACGAACTGCGTGAAGGAGTTGACCACGGCTATTATCGGTTTGCCGAAATGCTCCTCTTTCATGCCGTTGGCGCGCCACAGCCCGCGCGCTCCGGCCATCTTGCGGCCTGTGGTGGATATGTTGCTGCGAAGTGGTATCATTTTTTGCTATCTTTGTGGCGCGGTCGGCGAGTATTGGCCGCAAAATTATGCGAAAACGATTCTAAGGGTTTGCCCGTTGCGCTGCACGCTATGACGCCCAAATTGTCGGTTTGACTGCCATATGGTTTATTGACAGGAATATACACGCCGCGTAACGTCAACGGCTAACCCTGCATTCGGGGGCGAACGTTCGGCAAAATTAGAAAATCTTAACGAAAATAAAAAATTTTATAAATTATGGAGGCCCAATATCTGCCGTTCGTTGAGGAGCTCATCGAACTTTGTATAAAAGAGGACATTGGCGACGGCGACCACTCGTCGCTCTCGACCGTCAGGCCCGAGGCGCGCGGACGGATGCGGTTGTTGGTCAAACAGGAGGGGGTGATAGCCGGCATAGAGGTGGCTGAAATGGTGTTTCGCCGGCTCGACCCGTCGACGCGCTTCGAACGGCATATTGCCGACGGGTCGCGGGTTGCGCAGGGCGACGTGGCGTTCCATGTCGAGGGGCGCGAACTGTCGCTGTTGCAGGCCGAACGCATCGTTCTCAACATTATGCAGCGCATGAGCGGTGTGGCGACACAGACCGCCGTCTATGTCGCGAGGCTCGAGGGGCTGCACACCCGCGTGCTCGACACCCGCAAGACCACCCCGGGGATGCGCGCGCTCGACAAGATGGCCGTGCGGCTGGGCGGCGGCTCGAACCACCGTATGGGGCTGTTCGACATGGTGATACTCAAGGACAACCATGTCGATTTTGCCGGTGGCGTCGCCGCCGCGCTGACACGTTGCCGCGCCTATCTTGCCGCGCGGGGCAGGTCGCTGCCGATAGAGATAGAGGTGCGCTCGATGGCCGATATAGAGGAGGTTTTCGCCGCCGGAGGGGTCGACCGCATAATGCTGGACAACTTTTCGGTGGAGGATACGCGGCTGGCGGTGAGGCTTATAGCCGGACGCGCGGAGATTGAGTCCTCCGGCGGCATCACCCTCGACACGCTGCGCGACTATGCCGCCTGCGGGGTGGATTTCATCTCCGTCGGCGCGCTCACACATCAGATCAGGAGCCTCGACATGAGCCTGAAAGCGGTTTAGAGCCAGTTATTGCGAATTCCGCCGATGTGGCCGACTTGCGGGGCGGTGGGTTTTCGGCCCGTGGGCGGCGGATGCGGGTCAAGCCGGAGGCTAGAGCAGCCATTCACGTGTGAGAGCAGCCATTCACGGGGTAGGGTGGGGGGATGTGTTCGGCCTTGCGGAGCAAGGCCGGCAGCCCGCAGCCGCCGGATGCGGAGGGCTGCACGTGATCGTAAAGCGAATAGCAGCCCTCCGCCGTCTGCGGGCGGGGCGGGTTTGGGTGTGTTGTTATTTCTGAAGATGTATATTGACAGGATTTTGACGGCAGTCGAAAACCGATGATATGGTTATCGTTGCCGCATCCGAATAATACAGTATTTTGTAATTTCCCTCGACCAGATAGCGGAACTGCTGCGGGTAATCAGCCAGCAGATCTTCGCGCCTGCCCGCGTCGGGATTATCATGTAAAATCTCAATGCAGGCAGCTATTTTTCCGACGAGGCGCAGTGCGACCCTCTCCGATGCAACCCTCGTGTGATAGTCGAAAATATCGCGCAACTGCGCTTTGGCAAACTCCGACCAGATTATTTGCCGCCCCACTGCCCGATCTCTTTTTTGAGCTCGTCGTGGCCGACGACACGCCCGTTGCGGACATCTTTCAGCGAACTGTCGACCATTGCGCGATACTCCTCCATTGTCATCGGGGAGAGGGCCTGTCCGTGCGTTTTGGCGATCTCGGCCTTGACCGCGAGGGCGACCCGCGACAGGAGCTTTGCGTCGGATATGGCGAGCAGCTCCTCTATCAGATCGAGCTTTACTGTTTGGACGTTCATGGCGCAGTCTTGTTTTGTCAATGCAAAGATATGTGTTTTTCTCCTGAGAACCAAACGGGGGAGCGGGAGAATGCGTTCGGCCTTGCGGAGCAGGGCCGGCAGCCCGCAGCCGCCGGATGCGGAGGGCTGCTGTTCGCATGTCGCTCACGTGCAGCCCTCTGCCGTCTGCGGGCGGGGAGGGCGTTCAGCGGGGCGAAACGGACAGCAGCGGGGCGGGGTAGGTTGCCCTGCGAGCGGGCAGGCGGCGGCGGGGTTCGGCCCGCAGGCGGCAGGGGGCGGGTCGAGCCGGAGGCGAGAGCAGCCATTCACGTGTGAGAGCAGCCATTCACGGGG
>JAIRQC010000016.1 GCA_031256675.1 Rikenellaceae bacterium | reverse complement strand
CGACCATAACCAAGCAACCGTCGGGCGTCGACATACGCAAGCACAACCAGTCATACGAGTTGACGGTGGCTTTCGATTTCATAGGCTCATACGAGCTGGCGGGCAAGGTGATGAAGCGGCATGTCGACAGGCTGAACGACGAGGTGTTGCCCATAGGCTTCAGGGCCCGCGTGCAGAACTACGGCTGGGGCGGCGGCGGGAGCGACTGGCGGCAGTTCAGGCTGATACTGCTAATAGCGGCGATAATATACCTCATCTGTTCCATCGTCTTCGAGTCGCTGCTCAAACCGCTGGCGATCATCATGATGATCCCCGTATCGTTCGTCGGGCTGTTCCTCGCCTTCGGTTTCAGCGGCTGGCGTTTCGACCACGGAGGTTTCGCCGCATTCGTACTGTTGAGCGGGCTTGTGGTCAACGCGGGCATATATGTGATAAACGAGTTCGGGATAGTTCGTCGCGACAGGCCCGGGCGCAGTCCGTTGCGGGCATACGTCAAGGGTTACAGTCGCAAGATTGTCCCCGTGCTGCTCACCGTCCTCTCCACCGTGCTGGGGCTCATCCCGTTCCTTGTCGAGGGCGACGGCGAGGTGTTCTGGTTCTCGTTCGCCGCCGGCGCAATGGGAGGGATGCTGATGTCGGTCGTCGCACTGGTGGTAATACTGCCGGTGTTCGTGCCGGTGAAAAGAAAATAATTTTACGAATGTTCGCACATACTTCTGAAAAATAGCCATAACATCATTGAAATCATCTTTTCTACGCACAATCGATCATACGAAATAATATGCTAAATATCAATACCCATCGACATTTTTTAATTGTAAATGCAAGCGCTCGTTGTAATTCTTGAGACAAAAGAACGTATAAATCATTTTTAACTGCGACCAAGATATTCATAACAATTCATCGTATTGCTATGACTAAACATGTATTTTCCATCGCTTGCCTGCCTTTGGCGTGCGGATGTTACCGCAATGCCGATCTGAACATGGCCTTGCATTTTGCCGGCGAGAACAGGGCAGAGTTGGGAAAAGTATGGCCCACTATGCCGCCGATCCGTACCCGCTGAAACTCAATGCAGCGCGGTTTCTGATAGAGAACATGCCAGGCCATTACAGCTACAACAGGGCTGGCATGGAACTTTTTGCCGAGCAGGCCATGCCTGTTATACGGTCGAATGCTTCGACAGAGTCAAAACAGAAATCGCCGGAGGAAATATCAACTTCCCTTATGGACAGAATACCGGTCGGGCAGGACGTTAAACCAAACGACAAAATATATGTGACAGAGTAAAACGTTATTGCAAGATGAAAGTGTATTGTGCGCGACTTTCAAGAACCATGAAGCAGGGTTAGCTGCAAATCGCACAAAAACCCCGATTAAACGTTACAGGAATGAAAAGAATTCATTATCTTTGCATGGCCGCAGTTGCGGTGGCTGCGCTAACGCTCTTTTCCTGCGTTAAGGAGTTTTCCGGACAGGAGGAGTTTGCGTCGGAGGCACGGATGCTGACGGTAGAGTAGGCGCAGAGGTTCTTTGAAATGGAGATGGACAGGATTGCGTCCGCTCCTGAAGCGATCGAGCCGGGAGTGTTCACGCCGGGCGACTTCACGCCGCTGTGGGGACAGGCCTCGGCCTGCCGTATCGAACGCACGTTGCGCTGGAAGGTCACCGTGCCGCTCATTACCGAGTTCAACTATGTGGCCTGCGGCGCGGGCCACGCCAGACACACCGCGACGTGCGGCGCGAGGGTGCAGCAGCGTCTGGTTGTGGTGAAAGATGCGAATAACGGCGGCGAGGCGTTCTACATCGAGAGCATCGCCCCGACCGACGGACGCGACGACTGCAACGTCGGGTCTGGAGACTTCACCGGCATCGTGATGTATCACACCTACGACGGCGGACTTGTCCGCTTCGACTGTTACGAGGGTGGCAAAAAGCCGGCGGGGTTCTATCTCGGCGGGGCCGACGGCGAGCGCGAGCGCGCCGGACTGGAAATGCTCCTCCATCTTGGCGTCGATCGCCGTTGTTCCCGTTGTCGGGACGTTTACCGGGCGAGAGTGTCGGAGCGGCGACAAGGCCCGAATATCTTTCGTTCGACGGTTTCGCCCGACATCAGCGGCCTTATCGGCCAGTACGCCCACGGCAACGAACCGAGCCACCACATCCTGTATCTCTACACGATGCTCGGCCAGTCGTGGAAGACTGCCGACCGGGTGCGCGAGACGCTCTTGACGATGTACTCCGACCGTCCCGACGGGCTGCACGGCAACGATATTCGGGTCGAGACGGTGAAGCAGTCTCATTGGGTACGAAATAAGAATGAACTCGGCGTTCTTGCCGAGTTCGTCGCTGATCCGTAGGAGGTTCAGCCCGCATACCCATGCGCGAGGATTGGGACGGGTAAATATTCGGGTCTTTTGGCGACTTCATGTAACCGTATACGGCCACGACGACGACCGGCACGTCGCCCCGTAGAGATGACAGACGCCGAAGTTGTACACTCCGAAGCAGCCGTCGTCCCACTTGTGGCTGTAACGGTTGGCAACGACCATCTCTTTGATTGGCTTCTTGTCTGTCGACTTTATGAGCATCGTGCCGGGCAAGGATGATTTCTTTAATCGTCACCTCGGACAGGGATTGGGAGGTCATAATTTGTTGTGCCCTGGACAAAATAATGCCCCGTAACACCGGTGGCGCGCTATGGCCCCGTCGAGGCGTTACGGCGCCATGCTGTTGCAGCAGGTTTCAGACGCCTCGACGCAATGAAGACGGAGGCTTTTTTTGCACCCGCACCCTGCCTTTCCTGTAATTTCGCCCCCTGTACAACGAGTGAAGAGGATCTGTCTGCGGTTTTTTCGCTTTGTCGTGTAGACAGGTGCACTAACGGGGGATGGGCGACCCTGTCGAAGTCGAGTTTTAGGGCCTTGACGGCGCGGAGCACGTCGCCGTGGGCATGCTTGAAGAAAACGTTGTCGGCAGCCTCGCCGAGCAGGTGTTGCGAACCCGCCGACAAGCGCGCCTCGCTGCGGCGAGCGGTAGCCGGAGTTGCTCATGTCATGCCGGCACGTCTTATCGCAAAGCGGTTGCAAAAGATTTTCGACCGGCGCGCGGATGGCGGGCTTTTTGTCCTCAGGGATAACTGTTGCGATACCATGTGCCGGGGCCGCCGCGCTCACGGCGAACTCCGACAGGCTGAAAATGGATAACGGTCGACTGTTTTTCAAAGGCTACGGACGTATGCGAGGCAAGATAGGTCTGCCGCCCAATATGACTACTCCCGTGTGCGGCGCACTGGACAGGGAAAATGACACGCTGACGATTGTCAAATTCAGTTTCGACCCTTCAAAAATCGATTATGTAAATTCAATGTGGGAACGTCAGGTCGAACCTTTCCGTGGCGAGGTCATAAACTCATACAACGACGGGCCGCTTGACGACGGAACGATAATGGGGCCGTTCTATGAACTCGAAACCTCATCTCCGGCGGCAAACCTGAAACATGGAGAGACGATGACGCATGTGCACACTACAATCCATTTCAAAGGCGAGATCGAGATACTTGCAAGTCTGGTAGATAAAATATTAAAAGACTACCCAATATTATACCTAAATTGATTTTTGTAAGAAACAGCAGCAAGCATAAGCCAGTCGAATCTGTACTCACCAAAATAACGGCGATTGAATTTATAACAAAATTCATTC
>JAIRQC010000015.1 GCA_031256675.1 Rikenellaceae bacterium | reverse complement strand
GAGCCGTTTCGGCGGCTGTTGCGCTGTTCGCCCCAACCCAGTAGCCGAGATAGCCGCTGCAATTCGACCACTTGCGCGGCAACGTTAAAAGGTCGCTCGCTTCGGTTGTCGAGGGGATGCGCCAGCCTTGCGGACATGGGTCGTTCGCCGCATCCCATCCGAAATGGCTTTGGTTGCCAAAAATAAGTCGACAAATCTCAGTCGATGAAGGTCTTTAAGTCGCTTCAATTCCGTCTGTTTGCGGTCGAAAAGATCTTGGTCTCGCTTGTCATTGAGCGACAGTCAAACACGTTTCCATTTATAACACAGCCTCTTTTATATAATGTTCCGGCTTTACTTTGGCCCAAGGCTTCCCATTGTCGGATGTAGCAATCACAGGGCTCAACCTTGAACAACGCAACTCTCGTTCGTCCTGTACAAATCCTCAAGATAAACCCTCTAATATCCTGCAAATTTCACAAACGCCTATTATCTTCATTATCACGCAAGTACATCAAATGAGCGTCTGACAAACAAAAAACCTTGCAATAATTGCCTGTAATGCTTGATTCTTGACCTTTGTTTGCAGCGATTTTCAGACTTGCTTTCCAAGATTGGCCGCATGCAGCCGTGCCCGAGGACTGTATGTCGCCTACGGTTTCACTCTCTCAGTCGTCTGCGAACCGGAAAGAATATCGAAGAGTGCGGTCGGAAAATTTTAATTGCACCCTGAAGCAGATATGAAAATCATTTGTGATTGCTGCAATAGCATGGATACTTTGCTATACAAAGGCGTAAAACACTGAAATCCACATTTTTTCAGCAATCTAAATCATTTTAGTTTGACCTTTGCCGTGGCGCTGAAACCGAATGCTTCGTCGTTTCTTTGATGAAATGAGGCATATAACGCAGCGACGGTGCGTTTAAGTTTCTTGCGAAATACGCATTGTCCGTCGAACCAGACCGATACGGGTTGATCGAAATTTATCATCCTGTCGTTAAGGCCTATGATTATCTCGTCGCAATAACTCTGCTCTATCGTGAAACTGTTGCCCTCGCGCCTTGCCACAATCACGCCCCCTTGCCGTACCTTGTGTTCGGGGGCGGACAACCAGTAGAGCGCTCCGTTTGTGTCCGTGCTGTCCTGCGCCCATACAACCTTGTCGGGCAGCGGGTTGCGGCTGAACGCGGCGAGACGTCCGAATGCGGCCGTATCGGCGCGGTCCATCCAGTGACCCGTCTCGGGCATGGCTGCATCGTACACATAACCCGTCGGGTCGGTTCGCTGCAACTCCTGCAACCACGACCGCCACCTTTCTGCCATCACATTGCGGTCGTAGGCAGTGTCGTTTGCCCCGACCCACAGCCCGAACGGCACATTGCGCAAACTGAGGGGGGTGGTATTGCCCGGATGGCCGGCGCACATCAACGCCGCAGCCCAGCGGTGCGCCATACGTGATGCAAGGCGGAAAACCCCGTCGCCGCCTGCCGAATAGCCGGTGATGTAAACCTTGTCCGGATCGACCCCCATAACCGCAACGGCAGAGACGATCAACTCCTCGAACATACCGTCGATATAGGGCAGGAACCACATGTTCCAGGCATCTTCCGGCGCGCGCGGGGCGACCACTATACCCTCCGTCGGACTGTACAGCCTCAATTGATTGGCCCATTGCGAATCGTTGACGGCGGCCGTGGTACCCCCGCCACCGTGCATCGAGATGTATAGCGACCGACTGCCGGCAGGCTGCTCGCCAAAGATCCTGTACTTGAACCTCATCACGTGACTGTCGCGGGTTATCGTCCTTTGCTGCCATATGGCGGAGAAATATTCCAGGCGGGATAGCCACCAGTCATCTGCGATAAGTTTCAACGCCCGTTCCGCCTCGTCGCGCGACAAGGCCATGCGGGCAAAACTTTTCGTCGCCACGTCGCCCCTTTCCGCATCGGGCAGCGCAAGCCATTGCTGCAACCCGTCCACTGCCGAGATCCTCGCGCCGCACAGGTTACAGCACAGCAACATGACGAGGACCGCTAACGTCTTTCTTTTCATTTCCGACCGGATATTAACAATGTTCCGCTTCACTGCGTTCATATCACCTCCACTCCTGCCTTTTTCAGCATTTCGAGCCCCATGTCGCGGAGTTTGTATTTCTGGATCTTGCCGCTGGCCGTCAATGGGAAACCATCGACGAAGAAGATGTACTTCGGCGTTTTGTGGCGGGCGATGGCGCCGCGACAGAACATCCACACCTCCTCCTCGGTAAGCTGCTGGCCGTCTTTGAGGATGATGAACGCGCCTACCTCCTCGCCATACTTTTCGCTGGCGATGCCCGCAACCTGCACATCCTTGATCTGCGGCATGTTGTAGAGGAAGTTCTCCACCTCGCGCGGGTAGATGTTCTCGCCGCCGCGGATTATCATGTCCTTTATCCGTCCGGTTATGTGGTAGTTGCCGTTGCTGTCCCTTATGCCCAGGTCGCCGGAGTGGAGGAAGCCGTCGCGGTCTATCACCGCCTCGGTGGCCTTCGGGTTCTTGTAGTAGCCTTTCATGACGTTGTAGCCGCGGCAGCACATCTCGCCCTGCACGCCGTCGGGACACTCCTCGCCCGTTTCGGGGTCGATCACCCGCACCTCTACATTGGGAAATGGCCGTCCGACGGTCTGCGCGCGCACCTCGACCGGATCGTCGAGCCTCGTTGCGGTCATGCCGGGCGAACTCTCGGTGAGGCCGTAGACGCTGATGATGCGGCAGTGCATCCTGTCCATCACCTGGTTCATCGTCTCGATCGGGCAGAGCGAACCGGCCATGATGCCCGTTCGGAGCGACGTGAGGTCGAACATGTCGAACATCGGGTGGTTGAGTTCGGCGATGAACATCGTCGGCACGCCGTAGAGCAGCGTGCAACGCTCTTTGTGTATGGAGGCCAGCACTTTGAGCGGGTCGAACTCCTCGACCATCACCATCGTCGAGCCGTGGGTTATCACGGCGCACGTCGCCAGCACGCAGCCGAAGCAGTGGAACAGCGGCACGCAAGTCAGCAGCCTGTCGGCCCGGGTGAACTGCATGAACTCGCCGGTCGCCTGGCCGCAGTTGAGGATGTTGTGGTGGGTTAGCATCACGCCTTTGGGAAAGCCGGTGGTGCCGGAGGTGTACTGCATGTTGACCTCCTGATGGCAGTCGACCTTGCCGCGCGCCTCATTGAGGGCTTCGTTGCCGAGGAATGCTCCGGCGGTGATGAGTTCGGTGGTGGTGTAGATGCCGCGCAGCTTCTCCTGCCCGACGTAAACCACATTGCGCAGTTCGGGAAAACGCTCGCTGCGCAGGCTGCCGCGCGGCTGTGTGCGAAGCTCGGGGATGAGTTCGTACATTATTTTCACGTAGTCGCTGTCGCGGTGGCCATTGACGATGCACATGGTGTGAATGTCGGCGTCCTTCATAAGGTACTCGACCTCAAAGGACTGGTAGGCCGTGTTGATCGTCACCAGCACCGCGCCGATCTTGGCCGTGGCAAACATGAACGTCAGCCAGTCGGGGACGTTGCGCGCCCATACGCCCACCTTCGCTCCGGGGGTGACGCCTATGGAGATCAGCCCTTTGGCCAGATTGTCGACGCGGGTGTTGAACTGCGAGTAGGTAAGCCTCAGCCCGCGGTCGGGATAGACCATGAACTCATGGTCGGGCGTCTCGCGGGCCCATTTTTCGAGCAGACCTCCGAGGGTCTCCTCTATAAGTTGAATATTTTCCATTGACATGTTTTTTGCGGGTTCGGGAATTTTGCCTTTGCTGAGATGGAAGTTCTCGACCCCATTTTTGCTACGACGTCCAAAGCCATTTTTACGGTTAACACGGGGCGTAGGTCACCGCCAGCACCTTCGCCGTCCTGTCGGGGGCGGGAGTGGTGACAAGGTGCTGAACTATCGAATCGTAATATATGCTGTCGCCCTCGGAGAGGTCGAAGCGGCGGTTGCCGTAGAAAATCGTCACATCGCCCTCCAAAACATACAGAAATTCCTCGCCTTCGTGCGACGACGCCGTGGGGGCTCCTTCGGGCGAATAGCTGATATTTACGATGAACGGCTCCATGTTGCGGTCTTTCTTGTTCTGGGCCAGTGACAAGAAATTCAGGTTGTTGCGCTCGCCTCCGGAGCCGTTGGAGTTGTTGAGGAGCACGCGCCCCTCCTCTTTGGTCGTGACCACGGGATTGGTGTGTTCGTTGCCGTCGAGAATGGTGCCCACACGCACCCCGAGGCGGCGGGCGATCTTGATGAGCGTGGTGAGCGACGGGTTGATCTCTCCGCTTTCAATACGCTTCAATTGAGCGACTTCCATGTTGGCCGCCTGTGCCAGCTCCTGCTCCGCGACCTTCATGTCGCTGCGCAGCTGACAGATCTTTTTTCCGATTGGTTCAGACATTATGTTTGATTTTTGTGAATTTGTACAAAAATACGAAATCGACAGCATAAAGCTCGAACGCCGCGCCGAAATTATACGACGCCCAACGGCGACGCGCGCATAAATGTGCCCGCCTGCGTGACGGAAACTACGGAAAAATTACTACATTTGTAAAACGTTATGGCAATTTCAGCGTCATTGCGGCCCCTCTGCGCCATTGCGGGCGGAGCAATCCGGGATAATGTTCCGCTCCGGGCCGAAGCCATTGCAACGACGCTGGACAGGACTTTTGAGACAACCGATAATTCAGTGGCAGCAACCGCATTACAATGAAAATCGCAGTTTTGGGAGGCGGCAATATGGGCGGGGCTATCGCCACTGGGGCCATCGCGTCGGGATCGGTTGCCGATAGCGACGTAACCGTCTCACATCCCTCCGACCGGCTTCGC
This sequence comes from Rikenellaceae bacterium, assembly GCA_031256675.1. Lineage (GTDB taxonomy): Bacteria > Bacteroidota > Bacteroidia > Bacteroidales > Rikenellaceae > JAIRQC01. The sequence goes on along the minus strand of JAIRQC010000015.1, from coordinate 312 downwards.
GAACGTTTTGCCGCGTTGGGTTACGCCTCGGGTTTCACCACCGACAACGCCGCCGCAGTCGCCGGGGCCGACATGGTCGTCATAGCCTGCAAGCCGTGGATGGTGGAGCAGGTTTCAGGCGACATTCGCGAAACGATAACATCCTGTCAAATAATAGTTTCCATCGCGGCGGGCGTCACGCTCGACGCACTCGCCGCCGGACTGTTGCCTGCAAGTCGTCCGTTGCCGCCGATCTTCCGTGTGATCCCCAACACTGCCATCGCCCTCGGCCAAAGCGCGACATTCATCTGTCATAGAGGAGCTTCCGCAACA
>JAIRQC010000098.1 GCA_031256675.1 Rikenellaceae bacterium | reverse complement strand
GTCGAGCGCAGCTCCGCCGCCGGAGTCAGAGGCAGTATTCTCGCTTATCGTTCCGCCTGCCATTATGAAATTGCCGCTGTCGGTGACATACACACCGCCGCCGTAGTTTGCCTCGTTCTGACAGATTGTCCCGCCCCTCATGGTGAAACTGCTGTTGTCGTCAAGCCTAACTCCGCCGCGCAAAAAAATTGCGCGGCGGGCCGAAAATTTAATATGTCGCCCGCCTGCCGCTCACGTGCCCGTCTCCGTCGCCTTCGCCCCCTTCTGCCGGCTGCGGGCAGGGAGCCGGTTCGCAATGAAAGGTTTTACAGCCTCCGCTGTCGCCAAACGATGGCCGTCAGCAGCGAGGCGAGCAGTATCCACGCGCAGATGCGGCCGATATAGTCGCCGTGGCGGGTGTAGAAGGTCGTTTTGCCGCCGACGGGCAGCGAGGCGGTGAGGGCGCCGCGCCTGTCCCATCCAAGCGAACCGATAACATCGCCGCGCGGCGAGATAAAGCCCGATATGCCGGTGTTGGCGCTGCGGGCTATGGCGCGGCGGGTCTCGATGGCGCGCAGGCGGGCAAAGGAGAAGTGCTGACGGTAGCCCGGAGTGTCGTGCCACCAGCCGTCGTTGGTGACGACGAACATGATTTGCGCCCCGCGGCGGACAAACTCGGCAAAATACTCGCCGTAAACCGACTCGTAACATATCGCCGCCGCCGAACGGACGCCGCGCGGCGAGACGAACACCGTGTGCAGGGTGTCGCTGCCCAGCTGCCCGGATATGCCGCCGAGGTCGACGATCAGGAAATTGAGGTGGCTCGTGAGGCTCCAGAACGGTATCTTTTCCGCCCCTGCCACGAGTTTCGCCTTGTGGTGCACGGCCACCTGCGCCGTATCGAGGGCCAGCGCGCTGTTGTATACGTCGTACCAGCCGTCGAACAGGTTCGACCTGCGCGCCGTTTCGCTGACCTGCTCTCCCTGTCCGTAACTGCGGTATGTCGTGGCGCCGAAGACTATCTGCGCGCCGCGCAGGTCGTCCGCGAAACGTCCGTCGGGGCCGGGCAGGTCGCTGCGCAGAATGGGCCAAACGCCCTCGCCGAGCAGCTCGCGCATGGAGGCGAGGCTCTGCGAAAGCTGAAAACTACCCTCCCAGAGGTTGTCCTCGACGGCCGTCTCGGGCAACACGATGAAATCCTCTCCGCAGCGCGCCTCGCGGACAAGAGAAAGCATCAGGGCGGTCTGCTCCTGTTGCGGCCGGCTGAATTTTTCGGAATAGGGGTCTATATTTGGCTGAACGACGGTAACCTTTGCCGTACCGCCCTTTTTGGGCCAGCCCTCGGTGCGGTAGATCAGCAGCGAGATCGCCACAGGGATTGCCACCCACGCTGCCGCCCCGAAGCCCCAGCGCAGGCTGCGCCGCCGCAGGGCCTCCCAGATCAGCACGTTGGCCGACAGCACCCACAACGAGCCGCCCAGCGTGCCGGTATATTCGTACCACTGCACCAGATGCGTGTCGTTGGCAAGGCCGTTGCCCAGCGTCAGCCACGGGAACGACAGTTCGCCGACCGTATAAAGGTATTCGCAGGCTATCCATCCCGCCACCAGCGTCGCGTAGGCCACCCACCGCGGGGCGCAACGCCACACCAAGCGGTAGAGCATGAACATCCCGCCGAAGTAGGCCACCTCTATCACGACGGCTGCTACGGCCCCCACCGGCGCGGCATACCATATCCACCACGTTGTGGCCCCGCACCACAGCCCCAGCGCAAGCCCGACCCACAGAAAGCACCGCCAGCCGCCCCCGCGCCCCAACTGTTCGTTGATATACAGCAGCGGTACGAAAGCCGCGACAAGCGTAATACCGCTGCCGCCGAGCCATCCGAACGCCAGCAGCGCCGCCGCCAGAATGGAGGGTATGACAAGGCCCGTCATTTGATCAGGCAGGGTTCAATGATCCTCGCCCAGAGTTTATAGCCCTCGGCGTTCATGTGCAGGCGGTCTTCGAGGAAGTAATCCTTGCCGCCGGTCGGATTGCCCTCCGCATCGACCATTTGCGACCAGGCGTCGATAAAGCGCGCTCCCCGTTTTTCGCACAGCTCCTTCATCAGCCGGTTGGCCTCCATGATCTTGGGCCATATCGCCCGGCGCGACGGGCTGGGCTTGACCGACACAAGGCAGAGGTCGCACTGCGGGTAGCGCACCTGTGTCAGGCGGACGAAGCACTCCACGTCGACGATGAACTGCTCTACGGTATAATTCCTGTCGGCCAGGTCGTTATCCCCCTCGTAGACCAGCATCTGCGCCGGGGCGTGGGGGGTGACGAGCGTTTCGTACCAGTAGAGCACGTCGCGCATGGTCGAGCCGCCGAAGCCGCGGTTGGCGATCCTGTGAGCCGGAAAATAGTCGGCAACGTCGCGCCACATGTTGAATGTCGAACTGCCGACAAACAGAATGCCACCCTTTGTCGGCGGCGTTTGGGCGTCCATCGCCCGAAACCGCTCCATATCCTTTTGCCAGCGCTCATGCGATACTGATATTCCTGATGTTTCGGCTGCTCCTGTTGTTCTTGCGGTCTCTGTTGCACCTGTTGTTCTTGCTGTTTTTGTTGCTACAAGCGTTTCGGCTGCTGTTGCAGTTTCAGTTGCACCAATTGTTCCGGTTGCTCCGACCGTTCTGACTGTTCTTGCCGCCTCAAACGTTCCTATCGTTGCTGATGTTTCTGTCGTTTCGATCGTTCTTACCGTTCCAAGCGTTCCGGTTGTTGCTTCTGTTGTTCTTCTTGCCGTTCTTGTCGCCACAAGTGTTTCTGTTGTTCCCTCAGTCCCAGTTGTTCCTGATGTTTCTGCTGTTCCTGCTGCGAGCAAGACGGTAGCGGCGAGTAAAATAGCTCTTTTCATGGCTGTTTTTATATTGTGACCGCTAAGGTAGTAATTACATTGTTTTCCTGCAAAAAAATTCCGGCCTTACTTCGCAAGAGCGGCAATCCACCGACAGCAAAAGGCTGCTCCGTTCGCATGGGATTCCGGCACAAGCGTCCATTCCGGAAACAAAGTTTCCCATCAAGCTAATAAGGAGATGAAACGGCTGCTACATATGGCAGCCGTTTCCGTCCTTACCAAGAAGACGGCGAACTTCGCGAATATTATGACCGCAAAGTCTCCGACGGCAAAGACAAAATGCTTATTATCAACGTTCTGCTGGCAAAGTTAGTCGCAAGGATGTTTGCTGTCATCAAGCACAACAAGCCTTACTCCCTCTCCTGTCCGGCGCATTCAAACTCCGATCCCGAAACAATGCCTTAATTCGGTAAACATATTTCACTCCTCTGTCATTTCAAGGCGCATTTCCCTGCGCCCTGAACTTTTTTTGCCTTTCAGAATCATTTTTTGCCGTGTTCCTTGCATAAATCTTGGAAACAGGCAAAGTTGCATAACCGTACCTCTGAGCAATTGGAGCATTTGAAACAGCTGCTGAGGGAACAAGCAATGTACGTTACCGAGCTGGCGAAGTTCAAAGGCCGGCTCACCGACCAAGGCAATTATATGTCGCCGGAGATCTTCGCAGAAAAAACAATCCGGCATCAACGGATAGCCGCCACCGTCGGCAGGCAAGAATTTCGTCAAGGACAGACATGTTGGCATAAACTATAAAAATAAATCCTAATATCCCGATACGCCCTTAGCTTCCACGCGCGGGGCACGGCACTCGACGCCTGAGAGGCTACTCTTCGTCGGCCTCCCTCATGTTGTGGAAGACGTTCACCACATCCTCGTCCTCTTCGATGCGCTCGATGAGCTTCTCGACCGCTTCGCGCTGCTCGGGGGTAACCTCCTTGACGTCGGTCGGCAGACGGACAAATTCGCCGCTTACTATCTCTATGCCATGCTCTTCGAGATATTTCTGTATCTCGCCATACGATTCGAAAGCCCCGTAGATCAAGATCTCCCCCTCGTCCTCGAACAACTCGTCAACGCCGAAGTCGATCAACTCCAACTCCAACTCCTCAAGGTCGATAGAGGGCGCGGCGGCAATCTTGAACAGACACTTGTGGTCGAACATAAACGCCACCGAACCGCTGTTGCCCAGCGAACCGCCCGACTTGTTGAAATACATGCGTACGTTGGCCACGGTGCGGGTTGTGTTGTCGGTCGCGGTCTCGACGATCACGGCTATGCCATGGGGGCCGTAACCCTCGTAGACCATCTCCTTGTAGTCGGCCACATCTTTCGACACGGCGCGCTTGATGGCCCGTTCGACATTCTCCTTTGGCATGTTGGCCGCTTTGGCGTTCTGTATGAGCACCCTCAGACGGGTGTTTCCTCCCGGATCGGAACCTCCTGCCTTGACGGCGATCTCGATCTCCTTGCCCAACTTCGTAAATGTGCGGGCCATGTTGCCCCAGCGCTTCATTTTGCGCGCCTTGCGATATTCGAATGCTCTTCCCATTGCTGTGTTGTTTTTCGGAGGTGCAAATCTATAAATTTTTTGCTTTTGCGCAAAATTTGCCGTTTTGCGATGCTTGCCTGTCGACAAAGATAGCTCAAACCGCCGTACCTTGCAAATAAAAACGACCTGTTTTCCCGTTCGGGGGTTGCCGACCTCCCGACAGCCCCGTTACGTCGCGTTTGAATATAAAATTGTCGCTCGGGCGGACAAAAATCCGGCTGCATGTCGCTATCTTGCACCAAAAATCACTGTGCGATGAAAAACGCCCTCCTTTTTGCCCTGATGCTGCTGTGCGGCCCCGCCTCCATAGGCAGGCCTTACGCCGACCTTGTAAACCCGCTGCTCGGCACCGAGACGATGTGGGACAGCGCCGAACTCGGTTTCCAGCCTACGCGGCGCACGTGGGGCGCCGAGGTCTACCCGGGCTCGTCGCTGCCCTGCGCAATGGTGCAGCTCAGCCCCGTGACGATGTTCGGCTCAGGGGCCGGCTACCAGTACGAGGATACGCTGATCTACGGCTTCAGCCACACCAACAAGGGGCACTGGAACCTCAACCACGTCCCGATACTACCCGTTGCGGGCAACATAACGGCCGACGACTATGCCTCGCCGTACAGCCACGGGCGCGAGGAGGCGCATCCCGCCTATTACCGCGTCTACCTCGAACGTTACGGCGTGGATGCAGAGCTGACCTCGTCGCTGCGTTGCGGGTATCACCGCTATACGTTCGGGAACGGGGGCGAGATGAAGCTGCTGGTCAATCTGCCGCGTTCGAACGAGCGGGTGCGCGACTGGTCGATATGCAAGGCTGGCCCCAACGCCTTTTCGGGCTATCAGGCCGCCGGCGAGAAGATATATTTCTACGCCGTGGCAAATTACTCCATCCGGAGTATCGACAGCCTGCGACCATCCGTCCCTCCGAGGGATGGCGACGGGGCCCCCGGCAACCGTCGGCCCGAGACGCGGCGGGCGGCCATCCCCGTGATAAGTTTCGGCAGGGCGGGCAAGGCCCCGCTCGAGATAAGGATCGGGTTTTCGTTCGTCAGCGTCGAGGGGGCGCGGAAAAACCTCGAAACCGAGATTGCGGGCAATGACTTCGCCACGGTGCGGCGCGAGGGCGAGGTGGCGTGGAACGAACTGCTGGGGCGCATAGCCGTCGAGGGCGGCACGGAGCGGCAACAGAGGACGTTCTACTCGACCCTCTACCGTTCGATGCTCTGGCCCGCGCTGCGTAGCGACGTGGACGGCGCGTTCACCGGACGCGACGGCAGGGTCGCCCGCAAGGGCTTTCGCTACTACACCGCCCCGTCGTTCTGGGACGACTACCGCAACAAGCTCATCCTGTTGGGTATGCTTATGCCCGATGTGGCCTGCGACGTGATAAGTTCGTGCATTGACCGTGGCCGCCACACCGGTTTCATGCCGACGTTCTTCCACGGCGACCACGCCTCGGTCTTCGTCACGGGCAGCTACCTGCGCGGTCTGCGCAACTTCGACCTGCGCGAGGCCTACCGCCTGATGCTGCGCAACGCCACCGTCGAAGGCCCCTCGCGCCCCTTCCTGCAAGAGTACATCGACAAGGGATATGTCTCGGAGCTGGAGCTGACCGCCCCGCGCATCGAGACCAAGGCCAGGGCCGGCGTAACCAAGACGCAGGAGTATTCCTACGACGACTATGCCGTGGCGCTGCTGGCTCGCGAGCTGGGCGACACGGCCAGTTATGAGATGCTGATGCGCCGCTCGACAAACTACCGCAACCTCTACGATCCTTCGACGCGGTTCATGCGCGGCAGGCTCGCCGACGGGGAGTGGGTGAAGGATTTCGACCCCTGCTTTCCATACTACCACTACCAGGTCCGCGAGGCAACCGGATGGATGTCGGCCTTCTTCGCCCCGCACGACACCGAGGGGCTGATAGCCCTCTACGGCGGCGTCGAGAGGTTCGAGGCCAAGCTCGACTCGCTGTTCACCATACCGTGGCGCGGCTACGAGGCGCACAACCTGTCGGGCTTTCTGGGGCAGTACTGCCACGGCAACCAGCCCGACCACGGCTATCCGTTCCTCTACCATTTTGTCGGCAAGCCCGGCAAGTCGCAGGTTGTTATCGACTCGCTGCTCAACCGCTACTACTCTCTCGGCGAGCATCATCTGGCCTACGCAGGAATGGACGACGCGGGCGAGACCTCGTCGTGGTACGTCCTCTCGGCCATCGGGCTGTACACCTACTCGCCCGCCGACCCGGCCTATCTGGTGAGCGTGCCGCTGTTCGACCGCGTGGTTTTCCGCCTCGGCGAGGGCAGCTTCACCATAACCAGACGCGGAGGCGGACGGACGCTCGAATCGGTAGAATATGACGGTCGCCGAATTAACGGCGTTTTCATCTCGCACGCCGACCTGCTGCGCGGCAGGGAGCTGGTAGTCCGCACGCGGCAGGAGAGGTAGGGCCGCCGCGGCTTCGCCCCCCCTTGTTTCGCCGCTGTTCCGCGCCGCAGGCAGCAGGCCGCACGACCGACAAAAACCGCCGATTGTGCGCGGTTTTTGTCGGTCGTGCGGCCTCCCTTAACGAGGTTACTTCGCCTGCCCAGGCGGGTCGATCCGCGCCGCCCAGCCTCCGTTGCGCGCCATCCTGACCGTGATACGGCTGTCGCGCCCTGCGCTAACCGTCCGCATCCGGTAGTCCATTGCCTGCCGCGCGGCGTTGGGGCCATCCTCGAACGAGGTCATCAGCCGGTCGCCCTCGCCGAGCAGCGGGGCCAGGTCGATCTCCAATTCCCGCGCGGCGTTGTTCGTTATCGCGCCCAGATACCACGCAGCCCCTTTGCGTTTGGCCACGACGAGATACTCTCCGGCCTCTGCTTTCAACGCCCGTGTTTCGTCCCACGTTACGGGTACGGAGGTTATGAAGCGTGTGCAGTCGTTGTTGCGCATGTATAGCGTCGGATTGTCGGCCAGCATCTGTATGCCGCTCTCGAAGATGACGAACAGCGCCATCTGGTAGGCGCGCGTGCCGATGCTCGCCGAGTTGGGCCGCTCCGAGCGGTAGCTTTCGGGCTGCATGGAGAGCATCGCCCCGGGCGTGTAGTCCATCGCCCCGACCGCGTTGCGCATGAACGGGAGCCACAGGCTGTTCTCAGGCCGGCATTGCCCCATCTGCTCCATGCCGCGAACTCCCTCGTAGGAGAGCACGTTGGGATATTTGTATTCGAGCCCGGCGGGTTTGAATGCGCCGTGGAAGTCGACCAGCAGTTTGTGCCGCGCCGCCTCTGCCGCCACCCGTTCGTAGTAGTCGACCATCCACTGGTCGCTGCGGTCCATGAAATCGACCTTCACCCCGCTCACGCCCCAGTCGCTCAGGGTTTTGAAGATCGTGCCGAAATTGTTCTCCACCGCCAGCCATGTCAGCCACAGAAAGACGCCGACATTTTTCCCGCGGCCGTAACGTACCAGTTCATGCACGTCCACGTCGGGATTCGGGGTGAACGGGTCGCGCGTCGAGGCGGCCCAGCCCTCGTCCATGACGATGTATGGTACGCCGTAGCGCGAGGCGAAGTCGATGAAATACCTGTATGTGGCCGTGTTGCACCCTGCGACGAAATCGACGTCGGGGCCGTAGGGCGTAGCGCCGTTCCACCACTCCCAGCTGGCCTGTCCGGGGCGGATCCACGACGGGTCGGCGATGGCGCAGCGCGGGGCGAGGCGGCAGGTCATGACGTTCTCGACGATCTGCCCGTCGTTGCGGCTGATGTGGACGAACCGCCACGGAAAGGCGCGACTCCCCGCGGTGCGGGCGATGCATGGGGCCTCTTCGAGTATGGACAGGCTGCGGTCGCCATCCTCGCCGAAGCGCACCGGCAGGCGGGGGAACGTCCCGCTGACGCCCCCGCCCTCCCCGCCGCCCCGCAGGAACATGCAAGGGTAGTCGGCAAGGTCGGCCTCCGAGACGAGCAGCTTGAACCCGCGCCGCGTGTCGATCAGCGCGGGCAGGGTCGCGAGCCCCTCCCACCTGCTGGCTGCGACATGGCTGTACGGCTCCTCGCAGGCCGTTTTGAAGCCGTCGCACTGCTGCAAATGGAGCAGATAATCGTCCGGAAAGCCCAGCGCAAACCGCTCGTCGGCCACCTCGACAGGGCCATTGAGACGGGTGACAAAGCGATACGCCACCCCGTCGTCATAGGCGCGGAACTCCACCGAATACCCCTTGCGGAAGTCGACCGTCAGGGCGTTGTAGCGGTTGCGCACCCGCGAGAATTTGAGCGTCCCGACCGGACTGAGCGTCCCGTCCGCCGAGCTTTGACGGAAGCCGAGGACGGGATATTTCCCGAGCCTCTCGCCGCCCGACAGGGTGAGCGAGAGGCCGCAGTCGACAAGCAGCGGCTGCCCGTCGCACTCCACGCCGTAGCTTACCTCGTCCACCAGCGGCGAGAGGGCGACACTCACCGCCACCGAACCGTCCGGCGAGCGCAATTCCGCCGTCTGCACCACGCAGGGCAGCAGCAGCAAAAACAAAAGCCTTTTCATAATATTGTAAATTCATGTTTGCCCGAACCGAGTTCCACCGTGTCGCCCCCTGTCGAGAAGCTCTTCTCGCGCGGCAGGGACAGACTTGCCGAGGAGCCGGGGGGTATGACAGCCTTGTACAGTATGCGCCCCTCCGCCTGCCGCTTCCACTGCGAGACGATCTCCCCGTATGGCGAACGGTGGCTGGCCGAGAAACTGTCGAGCCCCTCGACCAAAGCGGGACGCAGCAGGATGTGGCGGAAGCCGGGGGCCGCCTCCGACGGGCGGATACCTCCCAGCCCGCTGAACAGCCACGCGCCCACCTCGCCGAACATTATGTGGTTGAGCGATATGTCGTTCTCGGCGTCGATGCGCCAGTTTTCGTAGAATGTGGTGGCCCCGTTCGCTATCCACCACCCCCACGACGGGAAACTCTCCTGCGAGGCCATGCGAAAGGCCGCTTCGGCATACCCGTTGTCGCTCAGCGCGCCGAGAATGGTCTTTGTGCCCAGCAGCCCCACGTCGAGCATAAAACCGTTGGCCTTCACCCTCTCGTATAGCCTGAGGGCAACCTTCTCGCGCAGCGTATCGGGCGCGACGTTCCAGTACAGCGGGGCGGAGAGCTCGGTCTGGCTGCCGGAGCAGTACAGGCCGCTGTCGTGGTCGAGGAACCGCGAGTTTATGGCCTCGCGCACCCGCTCCGCCAGCGTTTCGTAGCGGCGCGCATCGTCGTCGAAGCCCAGCAACCTTGCCGTCCGGGCAACTATGCGCGCATCGACCATGTAATAGATCGACGAGGTGAGCCGCTTGTCGCTCTGCGTGCGCACCGGCACCCAGTCGCCGAGCCCCCAGTCCGTAATGCCGTCGGGGGCGATCTGCGCCAGATGGTCTACATAGAGCTTCATGCAGGGGTACATTTGCCGCAGGGCCGTAGCATCGCCATAGAAAAGATAGAGCTGCCACGGGATTATGGCCACGGTACTCGTCCAGTCGGGGCCGTTGCCCCAGTCGTAGCCCCACCCGGCGGTCGGGATGATCGACGGCAGCACCCCGTCGGGACGCTGCTCGTCGGCATGGTCGCGCATCCACTTCTCGTAGACGGTTATCGCGTCGAAACTGTACAGGCCGGTCTCGACGTTGATATGCGCGTCGCCCGTCCAGCCGTTCTTTTCGCGCTGGGGACAGTCGGTGGGGTAGCCGAACAGGTTGGACAGATAGCTGTTGCAGGCCGCGCGCCACATCTTGACGATGGTCGGGTTCGAAGCCCTTATCTCGCCCGCACGGGGCACGTCGCTGTGCATCTCGAGTGCCGTAAGGCTGCCGGCATTCATCGACAGGGGACGCGACGAGCGCACTTCGACATACTGAAACCCTTTGTAGTTGAACTGTGGGGTGAACGTGTCGTCGCCACCCGAGAGTATCGCCAGGTCGGTCTGGAACGGGTCGCTGTCGTCCGTCGGACGGTAGTGCACGTCGATGTTCGACTGGTCGGCGCGGCCCTGCGCGTCGAGCCGCTCGGCATGGATCAGCCTTACCTCCGTTCCCCTCTCTCCCCTGACCCTCAGGCGCGCCTTGCCGGCGATGTTTTTCGCGAAATGAAAAACGCAGCAGCTGTCCGACAGCCTTACTACCCTGACAGGGCGCAACTCGTCGGTGATGCGTATGGGTGCATGGTCTGTGCCGAGATCTCCCGCGTAGGGCTGGTCGTTTCGACGGCAGTTCGCCATGCAGAGTCGTCGAAACCCGCTTCGTCCCATCCGGGCGTCTCCAGCCGCGCGTCGTAATGTTCGGCGGTGTAGATGCTGTTAAAGCGTATCGGGCCGCTGTCTACGGTGCGCCAGCTGCTGTCGGTGACAATGGTCTCGACCGAGCCGTCGGCATAGACTATGCGCAGGTTCAGCAGGAAAACGGGACGGGCGCGCCAGTATGCGCGGTGAAAGTCCCACACGGCGCTCGACTGATGGTTGTACCAGCCGTTGCCCAGCGTCACCCCTATTGCATTCGCGCCACGACGTATCGACCGCGTCACGTCGAAAGCTGAGCCGAGCGTGCGGCGGTCGAATTTCGTATAGGCAGGGTCGAGTTCGCTCTCGCCAACCTTGCCGCCGTTGAGGCGCACGACGTTCAGCCCCGCCGAGGTAATGTAGAGGCGGGCCGAAGCGACGGGTTTCTCGACGCGGAACTCCCGTCTGAAACATGGCGCGGGCTTGTGGAGGGCGCCCAGCCCGTCGCCTATCCACTCTCCCTGCCAGTCGGAAGTCGAGAGCATACCCGTCTCGAACGTGGCGACGGGGGAGCGCAGCCTGCGGCCGCGTTCGTCCCATACGCTCACGCGCCACCAGTATTCGGTGAACGGCTCGAGCCCGCCTGCCGTGGCGCGCATCTCGCCGCTTTCGATCCTCGGCCCATCTTCCAGACGGTCGGGATGCGTGGCGAGGGCGAGGGCGTAACCGCTCTGGCCTGCGTTTTGCTCCGTGGAGAGCATCTCCCAGCCGAGGCGCGCCTCCTTTGTGCCGATGCCGATCGGCGCGGTCAGGTATTCGCACCTCAGATTGCCCACGCCGCGAGAGGCCGCCGCCTGCGCTGCGAACAGCGTCGAGAGCAACAATAAAAATCTTTTCATGACTGTTTCGGTTTTTGTTTGACGCTGGTTTCGAGTTTGCGGCGGCGGAACTCCTTTGGCGTGCAGCCGTATTTCTCGGCAAAGGCCTTGAAAAATGGGCTGCGGTTCGAGAAGCCCGACTTGTAGATTATCTCGTCCACGGTCAGGTTGCTGTTGGTCAGCAGGTCGCGCGCCACGTGCATCCGGCACTCGCGGATCATCTCCGAGGGGCTCTGCGCCCCGATCTCGCCTATCTTGCGGTAGAGGTGGCGGGCGCTCATGTTGAGCCGTTCGGCGATGAATTGCACCGACAGGTCGCTGTCCGTGATGTTGGAGTTGATCACGTCGAGGATCTGCTGAACGAAACGGCGGTGGTCGATGTGCATCGGTTCGCCGTCCGACAGGTCGTAGGCGCTCATGGGCGAGGAGAAGTATTCGCGCATGGTCTGCTTGCGCGAGATGAGGCGGTGGACGAACGTGCGCAGATAATCGACGTTGAACGGTTTCGATATGTACATCTCGGCCCCCGCCTCGAGCCCCTCGATCTGCTCTTCGACGCTGTGCTTGGCCGAAATGAGTATCAGCGGCACGTGGGCCGTGCGGGGGTCGGACTTTATGCGGCGCGCCAGGGTGACGCCGTCTATCCCGGGCATCATCACGTCGCATATTACGGCGTCGGGGATGACCTCCAGCAGCGCCTGCTCCACGCGCGACGGACTGTTGACGGGGATGACATTGTACTCTCCCGAGAAGATCTCGCATATGAACCACAGCATGTCGGCCTCGTCGTCGACTATCAGGATCGTCTGGCGATATTTGTCGATGGAGTGCTGTTCGTGGAAGAACGGTTCGGCAGCAAACTCTGCCGCCGGCGTTCGCTGTGCAATACCCCAGCCTGTTGCGGGCGGTTCGGCGGCCTCCGTGACGGGGGCGGGGGAGGGGGTCGCCGGGGGCAGCTCGACGATGAAGTCGGTGTGCTCGCCCTGAACGCTCTCCACCCTGATCTCGCCCCCCAGCAGCCGCACCATGCCGCTCGATATGGCCAGCCCGAGGCCGTGGCGCGACGAGGGGCGTTCGCCCCGGTTCTCGAAGCGGTCGAGAATGCTGTAACGGTCGAATACGCGGTCGAGATTGCCGGCTGCTATGCCACGTCCGGTGTTGGAGACCACGATGCGCAGGATATTGCCCTCCACCGCCGCCGACAGGCTCACCGCGCCTTTGCTCTCGGTGTACTTGAAGGCGTTGGAGATAAGGTTGACGAGGGTCGTGGCGAGGAACTCCCTGTCCGTATTCCACACTATGCCAGGGGCGATACGCTTCACGTAGCCGAAACCCGACGACTCGGCCAGTTCGTTGAAGCCCTCGGCCACGCCCGCCACCAGTTCCGACAGTTCGACGGGCCCTATCTGAGGCTGTTTGCCACCAGTGTCGACGCTGCGGAACTCTATCAGCTCGTTGATCAGTTCGTTGAGTCGGCTGGCGTTGCGCTCGATGAGCGATGCGTAGCGCAGCACGAAGGGATCGGAGCCCGGATGGCCCAGAATGCGGTTGCACGGGCCGCAGATCAGCGTGAGCGGCGTGCAGAACTCGTGTGCGATGTTGGTGAAGAAGCTGAGTTTCGACTCGTAGACCTCCTGCTGGTGGTCGGCCTTCATCTTTTCGAGCGTCCGCTGGTGACGGCGGCGGGTGTTTTCGGTGGTTTTGCGCCATGTCTGCCATGCGCCGGCGAGCAGCAGCAGCCCGTAGACGGCGTATGCCGTGTGCGAGGAGTACCACGGCGGGGCGATCTCTATCCTCAGCCGCATGACGGGGCTCTCGCCGCCCGTTTCGCGATTGCGGTACTTGACGTGCAGCATGTAGCTGCCCGACGGCAGGTGGGTGAAGTTGATCGTTCCGGTCGGGCCGTTGTCGATCCACGCAGGGCCCATGCCGTCCAGATGGTAAAACCAGGAGTAGTTTGCGCCGTTGATATGGTCGATGGCCGAAAGCGAGAGCGAGAAGAAGTTCTGGGTATGGTCGAGCCGAAGCGTGAAGGGGCCGTCGTCGTCGGAGCACAGATGGTCGTGGAGGTTGCTCTCTCGCCCGAATATTGACAGGCGTTCGACGAGCAGCGGCGGCATGAACTCGCTGCGGCGGTAGTCGGTCTCCGTGATGGTGGTAAATCCGTTGATGCCGCCGAAATAGAGCGTACCCGACGACCCGTCGCGAAAGAATGCCCCGTCGCTGTACTCGATCACCTCCAGGGGGCTGTGGTTGCCGTAGGCCATGAACAGGCGCGTGCGGGGGTCGAAACGCGCCAGTCCCATGTTGGTTGCCACCCACAGGTTGCCGCGGCTGTCGCCGAGTATGCCGTGCACGGTGTTGTTGGGCAGCCCTTCGCGCTCGCCGAATATCTCGACGCATCCCTGAGGGCTGCGGCGCACCAGCCCGTAGCTGGCGCCGAAGTATGTGTTGCCCTCGCCGTCGCTGTGGATGCAGAATATGTCGTTGACGGTGCGGTTGCCGCCCGAGCAGCCGTCGAAGAGCATCTGTTCGCGCCTGCGCGTGCGCGGGTCGACGAGCAGCGCGCCGTGGCCGCGGTTGCCGAACCATAGCAGCGAATCGCTCTGGGAGTGGACGGCAAAAAAGTAGTTCGACGACATCTCCGCATCGTCGCGGACGGTGTAGCGTTCGGTGCGGACGCAACGCGCCTCCTCCCCGCTCCGGCGGATGGAGGCGCGCACCACCCCCCTGCCGACGGTGGCGATCCACAACACCGTGTCGCTCTCCTCGTAAATGCCGTGGACGAAACTTATCTGCTGCTCTTCCTCCGGCATGGCGAGGCGGCGCATGGCGCGGGAGGGGTAGCTGTAATAGTTTATGCCCCCGTCGCTGCCGATCCACAGCACGTTGCGCCGTCCGGCGGTCAGGCAGTAGACCGAATTGTCGAGCAGCCTCCCTTCCGAGGCGGTGAAATACTCTACCCGTCGCTGGTCGATGGCGCTGCCCGGCGCGTAGTCCGCGATGCGTATCAGTCCGTCGCCCTTGAAACCGACCCACAGCGACCCCTCGCCGTCGCAGAGCAGGCAGCGCACCGGTTTGCGGATGCGTCCGGCGAAGCTGTCGAACAGCGTCGAACGGATAGCCCACGGGTAGTCGTAGTAGGCCCACACGCCCTTGCCGTCGGAGCCGATCCAGACCACGTCCTGCCGTCGGTCGCGCACCAGACAGAAAACGCCCGTCTCGATGCCCGTCTCCTCCTGCCGGTAGCCAATCTGCGTCTCCGGCGTGCGGCGCAGGCGCAGCAGCCCTCCCGTCTTGAAACCCACCAGCAGATTGTCGCCGTGGCTGACGATGGCCGAGATCTCGCCGCGGCGCATGGCCTGTGCGCGGATGTTGTCGATGTAGTATTTGCGCCGTTCCGAGAGGTCGTAGCGGTAGATTGTGTAGCTGTCGTCGACCAGCCACAGCGTATCCGCTTCGTGGAAACAGCCCAGCAGGCGACCTGCGATGCGCTGAGGGTCGGGCTTTCCGAGGGCGAGAGCGCCGTCGGGGCCGACGCGCATGTCGTAGAGCACGATCTGTCCGTCGCGGCAGGCTATCCACAGCCGTCCGTCGCCGCCCGAGGCGTAATCGAGCGCGGAACCCGGCTGCAACCCCTCGACAGGCAACGTGCACAGCGAGGCCGATCGCGCCTCATAATATATAAAGTGTGAGCGTTCGTCGATGAACAGCAGCTCGGGCGAGGCGGCGGTGCGCAGGCGGTAGTTGGAGCGGTAGTCGGCAAAGCTCTCCATGCGTCCGCTCTTGCAGTCGTAGCGGGCCAGTCCGTAGTTGGCCCCGATCCAGACCGTCCCGTTGGGCGAGGCGACGATCTGTTCTATCAGGTTGCCCGGCAGGGAGGCCCCGTTCGGGGGGCGGAACATGCGCACCGAGTGGCCGTCGTAGATGTTGAGGCCGTCGACCGAGCCGAACCACATCACCCCGTTGTCGTCCTGACATATGGACTGGATGGCGCTGTTGGACAGGCCGTCCCTTTTTGAAATATTGCGCAAATTGTATCCCTCCGCCGCAACGGGCCACAGGGCCGACAGGGCGAACAGAACACAGAGAAGCGATCGAACATTCATTGGCTGATATATCATATCGTGACATGCAAATGTACACATTACGGACAAATCGGCAAATACCCTCCCTCCGGTTATTCGCATTGTAAAGTTCTGTTTTGCGATGTAGTGATTCTGATTTGTGACAAATGCCGTTTTGAACCGCCATTAAATTTTTTTAAAAGAAAATCATTCTTAATTTTGTTAATAGGATATAGCATTTCAATTAATGAAAAAATTTAAGAACATGCCGTCCCGATCACCCAATAAAAAGATCTGTTATGAGGAGATGAGATTATGACCACGTCACCGGCCGGGGCCGTGTTCCCGGACGAAGAGAGAGATTGCTCGCAGGTGCGAACAGAAATTCCAAACACAATCAACCTAAAAATTATGATCCGTGAGAAAATGAACAAATCTGTTTTTGTCGGCCTCATCCTGTTGCTGCTGGCGGCCATGCCGTTTGCGGTAGCGGCGCAGACCGACACCCCGTCGGGCAGCAGCCGCGTGACGGGTACGGTTGTCGACGACAAGGGAACGCCGGTGGTCGGCGCCGTCATTGTCGTCAACGGAAAGGCCTCCGGCGTTGCTACCGACGCCAATGGCCGCTGGTCGCTTGCGCTCTCGCCGGGCGATGTGATCAGGGTCTCCTACCCGGGCGCCGAAACTTTCGAGCAGGCGGCGGGCCCGCGCACACATATAGATATAAGGCTCGCCGAAAAGCAGTCCGCCATCGACGAGGTGATAGTCATCGGCTACGGTACCACCACACGGCGCAGCACCGTCGGCGCGGTAGACCAGATCAAGGCCGCCGCCCTCGAAGAGCGCTCGGTGGCCAACATCCGTCAGGTTTTGCAGGGCGCAGCCCCGAGCCTGGTGATCCAGCAACGCAGTTTCGACCCGAACGATCAGAGCTTCAACGTCAACATCCGCGGCGTAGGGACGATGAACAGCAACAATCCGCTGATCGTGGTCGACGGGGTGATCAGCGACGGAGGTGCGTTCGACAAGATAAACCCCGCCGACATTGAGAACGTGTCGATCCTTAAAGACGCAGGCACGGCGGCCATCTACGGTTCGCGCGCGGGCAACGGCGTGATACTTATCACGACCAAAAAGGGCAGGCTAAATCAGGCCCCCGTGGTAAGGGTGAGCGCAATGGCCGGCGTGGAGGATCCCAAAATACTCTACAAGCCCGTCGAAGGATGGCAAAACGCCACCCTGATCAACCTCTACCGCATCAACGGCGGCGAGAGCGCACCCTTCACCCCGGCGCAGATACGCGACCTGCAAGAGCACGGCAACGGCCCGTTCTGGCTCGAAGAGATCATGCAGCCCGCCGCCCAGCAGAACTACAACGTCAGCATTTCGGGCGGAGGTGGCAATTCGACCTACATGGTCTCGGCCGGATACTTCAACCAGGGCAGCAACTACATCGGCCAGGGTTACGGCACGGAGCGCATCACCTCCCGCGCCAACTTCACCTCGGAGTACAAACGCTGGCGTGTGGCCGGCTCGCTGGCCTACACGCGCGACAACAGCAAATCGTCGTCGGGCAGCATGATAGCCAACGCCTATCGCGGCGGCACCTACTACTATGCGCGCCAGCAGGATCCCGCCACGGGCAAATGGCTCGTTACGGACGACGTGAACGACTTCACCCCGATGGGAATGTTGATGGAGGGCGGTTTCAACAGGTATCAGAACGACTACATCAATCCCAACGTATCGCTCGACTACCGCATTGTCGACGGGCTGAAACTGCGCGGGCAGCTCGGCGCGGACGTCTATCGCGAGCACCGCTACACGCGCCGCTTCGAGGTCAATTTCTACACGGCGGACGATCTGGTCAACCCGCGCCCGCGCAACACCGACCGCGAGACGGAGGACTGGAACAAAATAGCGAACAACCTAAGCATGCAGGCGATGATCGACTTCAACCGCACGTTCGCCGCCAGGCACAACGTCTTCGCCCTGCTCGGGACGTCCAACGAGTCGTATTCGAGCTATGAGAACAAGGTGAAGATCAAATTCACCGACCCCAATCTCGGCATCAAGGGCGACGGCTCGATAGCCGATCTCGACGGCAGCGACGTTACCCCCGGCTCGACGGGAAAGAACAGCATCTCCTCCGTGTTCGGACGCGCCGGCTACACCTACGACGAGAGGTACTACGCCCAATTCGACTTCCGCTACGACGGCAGTTCGAAATTCCCGAAAGATCTGCGCTGGGGCTTCTTCCCCTCCGCGTCGCTGGCCTGGGTGGCCTCGAAAGAGGAGTTCCTGAGCGACTGGGCCTCCAGGGTCGGGCTGCTGAAACTGCGCGCGACCTACGGTTCGCTCGGACGGCAGACAACCGACAACTACGCCTACCTGACCACTTACGACATATATGCCAACACCTATGGCTTCAACAATACGGGCGTAGGCGGCGTAGGGTTCCAGATAGGCAACCCCGACCTGCAATGGGAAACCGTCACCACGACAAACCTGGGCTTCGACGCGACATTCTTCAAGGGCGCGCTCGGCGTTACCATCGATCTGTTCAACCGCGACACGAAGGAGATACTCGTCACACCCAAGCGTTACGACGTTTTCGGCACCAATCCGGCCAAAAGCAACTTGGGGGCCATGAATACCAAAGGCTGGGAGTTGACGCTGAACTACAACCTGACCAGAGGGGAGTGGCGTCACGATCTCAGCCTGAACATCGGCGATTCGTGGAACAGGGTGACCGCAATGCCGGGCGGACAGGAGGTCATAACAAGGCCCGACAACGAGTACTGGCTCATCAACCGCGAAGGGCTGCCGTACAGGTCGTACTACGGCTACAAAACCGACGGGCTGTACCAGAGCTATGCCGAGATCGCCGCTTCGCCGAAGCCGATCGGCTCCGATCCCCTGCCGGGCGACGTGAAGTATGTCGACCGCAACGGCGACGGGGTCATCACCGAGAGCGACCGCATGTACCTGGGGCACAATTTCCCACGCTACACATTCGGCGTTACGTACAGCCTCGCCTGGAAGGGGTTCGACCTGAGCGTGTTCTTGCAAGGGGTGCTCAAAAGGGAGATGATGATGCGCGGCGAGCTGGTAGAGCCGCTGCACGGCAATGTCGGTTACGGCAAGACGATGTATGCCAACCAGCTCGACTTCTGGACGCCGACCAATCCCGACGCGCGCTGGCCGAGGCTCAGCAGCTCGTCGGCCAGCTACAACTGGCACACCTACGGCTCGGACGTGGGCATGTTCGACGGCAAGTACCTCCGCGTGAAAAACCTGCAACTGGGATACACCTTGCCCGAAAAGCTGACCGCAAGGATCGGCGCGCAAAGGCTCAAAGTCTATGTCAATGCCCAAAACCTGTTTACTTTCAGTAACATATCGTTCATCGACCCTGAAAGTACCGAATTTGACAACAACATGGGCGGATCGGCCAACAGCGGCAGGGCATATCCCATGCTGCGCTACTACGGAATGGGTATCGACATCACATTTTAATAAAAATACTGTCCGGTTATGAATACGAAAAAACATATATCGTCGCTGCTTGCCCTGTGCGCCCTTGTCACGGGCTGCAACCGGCTCGAACAGTTGCCGAGCAACAAATACACCGACGAAAACTTCTGGAAAAACGTCGACAACGTTCCGGCAATGCTCAACATGGGTTACAATCAGATGTTCTCGCTTGGTAAGATATGGCAGGACGAGGAGTTGAGCGACAATCTGGTCAACATGTACGCTACGGCCGACACGCGGCTTATCCGCGAAGGGCAGGGCAGCACCTCGACAGGCCTGTTCGCCAGCGAATGGAGATGGTGCTACGAGGGGATCAAAACGGCCAACGTCTTCCTCGACCACGTGGACGCCGTTCCGGTGGACGGGACGAAGATGACCGAGGCGGGCAAGAAAAGGATGAAGGCCGAGATGCGTTTCATCCGCGCCTCGCTCTTTTTCCGCCTGACAAACTTCTACGGTGCGGCGCCATTCTTCCTGCACGACCCCACGCAGGCCGAAGCGCTGGCCACACGGCGCACTCCGAGGGCCGAGATTATCGCCAGGCTGCACGATGAGATCGACGAGTTCATTATGGACCTGCCGCGACGCGACGACCTGACCGCGGCGGAGAACGGTCGCATAACGAGGACGGCGGCGGCGGTGCTCAAAACGCGCATGTACCTGTACGACGGCAACATGACAGAGGTCGAAGAGTGGTGCGGCAAACTGATGGACGATCCGGCGACATGGGGCGCCTACTCGCTCTTCAACACCGCGACGGCCAACTATTCGGCCTACGAGAACCTCTTCTTCTCGGCCTACGAATACAATACGGAGGTCATCCTCGACTGCGCGGCATGGTATCCCAACGGCCACACGTGGAACATGCAGGACTATGTGCCCCAGTCCATACAGGGCGCGCGGGTCGGCGGGCCGAACCCGACCCAGTCGCTGGTGGACGACTACATCAATCTCGACGGCTCGCCTTACAGCAAACCGGCAGCAAGCAGCGCAACGGCATACGTCTACACCGGGCGCGACCCGCGCATGACGGCCACGGTGTGCTACAACAACTTTGTGTGGAAGGACAAGTCGCCGACCGGCGCGCACATCACCCAGACGATCAACACCTCGCCGAACAGCTCGAACAACAACGGCGTGGGCAAAAACGGCAACTCCACCAAGACCGGCTACTACATCCGCAAATACTTCGACGTCGACCACGTGACGAACACCTGCGAGATGCACAACAACATCATCATGATGCGCTGGGCCGACGTGCTTCTGATGTATGCCGAGGCCTGCGCCGCCAACGGACATTTCGACCTTGCGGCATGGAACAGGACTATCCGTCCGATAAGGGAGAGGGCCGGCTTCACGGCAAGCGCCGCGCTCGACTACCCGACGCTGTCGAACGACGAGATGAAGGCGCTCATACGCCGCGAACGCCGCTGCGAGCTGGCGCTCGAGGGATTGCGCTACTTCGACCTTGTCCGCTGGAACGAGGCTACCTCCAAACTCAGCGGAATGGTCTACGGGGCGAAGTTCTATAACAACAACACCGACTATCTGTCCGTCGACCGCTACGTTTTCACCGACCGCGACCTGCTATGGTCGGTGCCCCTCGGCGAACTCGAGCAGTCGCAGGCCCTGAGGCCCAACAACCCGGGTTACGGAAACTAACGGCAAGATAACAGACAAAACCATGAAAACAAAAGCCATAATAGCGGCGGCCACAGCGCTGGCAACGGCAGGCTGGTGGGGCTGCACCGAGAACATGAACTATACGCCGGGCGGTACCGGCGCGGCAGGCATGACGCCGCGCCTGCCGGCCAACAACTATTACGCCGAACTCTCCTCCAAAGGAGGCGTGACGCTCATCTTTGCCTGGGATCCTGGAACGGCCGAGGATGGGCAGCTGCCGATGTACGAGGTGGCATTTTACACCTCGCCCACGGGAGGCAGGGAGGTCTACCGCATCAGCGCGGGCAGCGGCTCTACCGTTGCCATCGGCCACAAGGAGATCAACAAGGCCGCCTCGGCGGCAGGGGTCGACGTCGGACAGGAGGGAACGGTGTACTGGGGCGTGATAGCGAGCCGCGGAGCGAACGAATCGGCCTCGGCGGCGCGCAACAGGATCACGGTCAAGCGACTGTTCGGCTTCAACGTCATCCCAGCCAACGTCTACATCACGGGCAGCGGCTCCGAAACGGGCGAAGATCTGAGCAAGGCGTTGCGTTTCAAGCCTGCCGGCGAGGATGGCGGCGAATTTGAGATATTCACCGAACTCGGCGCCGGAAGCTACAGTTTTGTCGACGGCAGGGGCGGTACGGTACGCAGGTTCGGCGTTTCGGGTACGGAACTCGTCGAAAGCGACGCACCGACGGCGGTCGCCTCGCCAGGCATTTACCGCATCGTGCTCGACTTCAACACGCGCAACGTCTCGATGCAGCAGATCTCAAACATGCGATATGTGATGTGCATCAAGAAGAATGTCATCTGCGCGCTGGAATACAGGGGCAACGGCTACTGGCGCAGCGAGAACTTCACCGTCAATTTCAACGACGGGTGGGACGACGACCGCTACTTCTTCCGCTGCCTGACCGACGGCGCAGACACCAAAGTCGGGGCCAGGAATCCCGATTTCGGCGGCAGCCCGGGTTCGGGTTACACGGGCCCGCAGTTCTACACCTACTTCGGACAGCCCGAAGGCAACCCCGACTGGGACTACTCGTTCAAGGCCATCTCGTCTTACAGGGGGGCGACGACCAAAAAGGTCAACGTCAACCTCTACCTGAGCGGCGAGCTGGACAACTACTATCACCTGATCGAATACCTCGACCAATAAAAAAGAGCCAAATACCATGAAAAGATTATTCGGGCCGGCATTTGTCCTTGTGGCCGCCATTGCGCTCGCGGCGTGCGTAAAGGATACAAAATATGACGAGCAGAGCGTCGTACCGGTCTCCAAGCTCAAAACGCCGAACGCCGACCAGACGGAACAGATACTCAACACCGCTTCGGCCAGGATGTATTTCGAGTGGGAAGAGCCCGCCCCGTTTGTGCAGAGCTACGAAGTGGTCTTTTGCCGCAATGCCGACGGCAGCGGCGAACTCTACCGCTGCATGGCCGACAACAACGGCATGAAACCCTCGGCGACGATAGCCCATTCGGTGATCTCCAATATCGCCGCTCTGGCCGGAATTGCGGTCGGCGGGTCGGGCGACGTATACTGGAGCGTCCTGACCAGACGGGGCAGGGGAGAGGCGGCAATGAACGGCGCGGCGCGCAAGCTGACCCTCGTCCGCTACGGCGGGGTCATCGACAATGTTCCGCTGCGCCTGTTCCTTACCGGCGAAGGCAGCGAGGGGGGGACGGACGTTACCCTCGCGGCAAAATTCTTCGAGACGGGCGACGGGAAATTCGAAGTGTACACCCGTCTCTCCGCAGGGGATACCTTCCGCTTTGTCAACCGCAATACGCAGGGCGACTGCCGCACATTCTCCATCGACCCCTCCGGCCTGCTGTCCGAGAGCGACGAAGGCTCGACGGTAGCCTCGACGGGAGTCTACCGCATCAGGGTCGACTTCAACACGCTCGCCACGTC
Organism: Rikenellaceae bacterium; assembly: GCA_031256675.1. Lineage (GTDB taxonomy): Bacteria > Bacteroidota > Bacteroidia > Bacteroidales > Rikenellaceae > JAIRQC01. The sequence continues at coordinate 15,607 of JAIRQC010000098.1, read as the reverse complement.
GACGGAGGAGATCTCCGAAGTGAAGTACCACAGCCACAACCCGGGCATGACGAGGGTGGACGTGGCGATGACCTACGACGGCGGCGGCGTGTGGAGCATCCCGAACGCCACGATCCAGTTCGGCGACAGCCGTTACAGCTTTCTGACCACGGTCGACGGCGCGACGGAGATCTGGGGCGCGAACAGCAGGGACAACAGCACTCCCGCCGCCCTCGAAGGCGACTACTTCAATATCTACCCGAGGCCCGTGGGGACGCTGAGCGACGACTGGGACCACACATGGAAGTTCATGTCGATACTCAACGGACAGACAACGAGAAAGATCGTCGTGGACATGTCGGGCGACGGGCCCTGCCGCCACATCCTCGACTTCGGCACGATGAACGCCCTGTCCGTCGCGCCCACCGCCCCTGCCGACGCAGCCGCTTTCACGCTCAACAATCAGGCCGGCAGCAGTGTGGCATTCTCGTGGAACGTGCCCTCGGGCATGGAGAACGGCGTGCCGCCGGTTTATACGGTCATATTCTACAAGAACGCCGAATGTACGCAGGAGGCGGGTCGCGTGACGGCGGCAGGCGGCGGGGCCAGCCCCACGGTGGACATAACCCACATCCAGCTCGACAACCTGGCCAACTCGGCGGGCATTGCAGAGTCGGATAGCGGCGAACTGTACTGGAAGGTGCTCACGACGGTGGTCACCGCCACGGCGCTCTCCGACGCGCGGACGCTGACCGTCACCCGCATCGGTATGCCGTCGGAGCTCTATCTCACGGGGGCGGGCTCGGAGTACGGCGCGACGCTTGCTGGTGCGGGCAGGATGCTTAAAACCGCCGCCGGCAAGTTCGAGATCTACGCCACGCTGAATGCCGGCACAGCTTTCGGCTTCGCCTCGGCCACCGCCGGAACCCCCGACATGTATTACCTCTCTGCGGGGTTGGCGCTGGGCACCGCCTCCGGCTACAATGTCGCCACGACGGGGCAATACCTTATCAAGGTCGACTTCACAACAGGCGTCGGCACGGTGCAGCGCGTGAGCGAAGTGATGTTCTTCATGTCCTCCACCCCCACCGACCCTGTATTGACCTATCAGGGCGGGGGCGTATGGCAGGTCAACGACGTTGTGGCCGTAACCACCGCCAGCTGGGCGTGGGGCGACGACCGGTTTGTCTTCCGCGTGACGGTGGACGGCGTCCGCTACAAGTACGGGTCAAGTGATGCCAACGCGAGTATCGACCAGGCCACGAAGGTGCCCGAAGGCGACGCTACATATTGGGTCTACCCGAGGACGGACATAATCAGCAGCGACGACAGCGGCAACGGCTATCACTTCAAACTGTGGAATGGCTACAAAAACAAATCGGCCGCAGACAACATGAGGATGAACATCAAGCTCAACCTCAGTTCGACGGCCACGCATTACTACACGTTCATAGACTATCTTAATTAATGGCCATGTGGCGGAGCAGGGTTGCGGCCCTGCTCCGTTAAAAACATAAAAGAGATGAAAAAACAGATGGTAACACTTATGACATTGCTGGCCGCAGCCCTCGAATTTACGGCATGCGCGCCGCTCAACGACGACCCGGGCCCCGCCGTCGACAGAAACCCGCTCCAATCACAGTTCAACTGGACGGCTGCGGCAGATTCGTCGACCGCCGCGCTCGTCGACCGCTTCTGGTTCAGGTACTCCTCCGATACGAAGGGCTATTTCATCGACAACCCGATCGCGCTGGGCAATACGGCGTGGAGCTACAACTACTGGCCGCAGGCACACGCCATAGACGTGATCACCGACGCATACATCCGCACCGCAGCCCCGGCCAACGCGATTTACGGCGACATGTTCCCGATATGGTACGACGGCGTAAGGGAAAAAAACGGCAACACGTTCAACAACGTCTACACCGACGACATGGAGTGGATCGGCATCGCCCTGATGCGCATCTACAACGCCCTCGGCGGCTCGACGTCGCAGTATCTCGATGCGGCAAGGTCGATGTGGCCGGTCATCATGTCGCGCTGGGGGGTCGACGGCTGCGGGGGAGGGTTGCGCTGGTGCACGACGGCAACCCCGAGCGCAAACGCCTGTTCCAACGGCCCGGGAGCAGTTATGGCCCTGCTGCTGTACAATGCAACGCAGGACGAAAGCTATCTGAACGATGCGAAGAAGATATACGCATGGGAGAAATCGACCCTGCTAAACCAGGCAACAGGGGCCATCGCCGACAACATGCAGCAGGGAGGAACAATATCGGGCGGGCCGCTGACATACAATCAGGGCACGATGATGGGGGCGGGTTACATGCTCTTCAAGATCACCGGCGAAAAACACTACCTCGACGAAGCGTCGCTAATGGCCGACTACACGCTGAACAACCTCACCGACGGCTCGAAAACATATCTGCGCGACGAGGGCAGCGGCGACAACTCGCTGTTCAAGGGGATATTCATCCGCTATTTCGTCGACATGATACACTGCGCCGACGTGCCGGCAGCAAAACGTACCAAATGGTACAACTTCCTGTCGGACAACGCCGTCACCGCATGGACGAGGGGCATAGACAAAACCGATGCGGACGGAATGTATTTCAGCCAGTCGTGGGACAAACCGGCATACGTCGTCTCGGCCAAACTCAATGCCCAGATCTGCGGCTGCACGCTCATCGAAGCGATAGCGGCGGCTCAGAAACCGTAAAATTTTTCGTACCTTTGCCGTCGACTGCTCCGGCGACAGCTCTTTGTCGCCGGAGCGTGACGGCACGTATCAAACAAACAACATCAAACACTATGACCAGCAAATATCTTGCGGTATGCGCCCTGCTGTTTGCGGGCATTTCGACCACTGTCGGAGGCCGTTGCGTCGCCGCTCCCGCTACCGCCGCCGCCCAGATGCCCACCGACGCAATCCGTCCCCGTGCCGACTACGCCGTGAGTATGCGTCCGGCCCCTGAGAAGCGGCTTTTCCGTTCGGCGGAGGTCGAGAAGCAGATAGCGCAGATCGGCGCGCAGCTCACCAACCTGAAACTCCGGTGGATGTTCGCCAACTGTCTGCCAAACACGCTCGACACCACGGTGCACTACCGCAAGGACGCCGAAGGCAGGGACGACACCTTCGTATATACGGGCGACATCCACGCCATGTGGCTGCGCGACTCGGGGGCGCAGGTGTGGCCCTACGTGCAGTTCGCCAACGCCGACCCCGAACTGAAAGCGATGCTTCGCGGGGTTATACGCCGTCAGATCAAGTGCATACTGCTCGACCCATATGCCAACGCATTCAACGACGGCCCCGTCGGCGGCCACTGGATGAGCGACAACACCGACATGAAGCCCGAATTGCACGAACGTAAATGGGAGATCGACTCGCTCTGCTATCCGGTTCGCCTCGCCTACGAATACTGGCGCACGACGGGCGACGCATCTGTCTTCGACGAAGAGTGGCTGCGGGCTGTCGACCTGATACTGAAAACCTTCCGCGAGCAGCAGCGCAGGGATGGGGTGGGGCCATACACCTTCACCCGCGAGACCGACCGTCAACTCGACACGGTGTGCAACGACGGCAATGGCAATCCGGTGAACCCCGTCGGGCTGATAGCCTCGACGTTCCGCCCATCGGACGACGCGACGACATTTCTGTTCCTCGTGCCGTCGAACTTCATGGCCGTCAGTTCGCTGCGCAAGATGGTCGACGTGCTGGAGAGGGTAAACAAGCGTTCGGACAAGGCCTCGCAGTGCCGCAATCTGGCCCTCGAAGTGGAGACGGCCCTGAACAGGTATGCCGTGGTCGACCATCCGAAGTACGGCAAGATATATGCTTTTGAGGTGGATGGTTTCGGCAACCGTTTCCTGATGGACGACGCCAACGTACCGAGCCTGTTGGCGATGGCCTATCTGGGCGACGTGAGCTTACAGAACCCGATATACAGGAACACCCGTCGTTTTGTGTGGAGCGCGGGCAATCCCTATTTTTTCCGTGGCAGGGTTGCCGAGGGTATCGGCGGGCCCCACATCGGCTACGACATGATCTGGCCGATGAGCATCATGATGCGCGCGTTCACCTCCACGGACGACGCGGAGATCAAGTGGTGTATCTCGACCCTGCTGGCCACGGACAACGAGACGGGTTTCATTCACGAATCGTTCCACAAGGACGACCCTGCCCGTTTCACCCGCGAGTGGTTCGCCTGGCAGAACACCCTGTTCGGCGAACTGATCCTCAAACTGGTCAAAGAGGGTAAAACAGCATTGCTGAACTCGATAAAGTAATGTGAATTAAGGGTTAAACACCCGTTTTGCATTTAAGCTATTGATTACTGCCGGGTTTAAGTTTCGGCGGCTTATGGGGTTGTATGGTTGTCCGGGCTTTGGTTCGTCAAAAGATTTAGGCAGTTCCCTGATTGAGCCAGTTCCTGAACTGTCAAAAGATTTAGCCAGCTCCCTGATTTAGCAGGTTTCTGATCCGTCAAAAGATTTAGCCAGTCTCTTGATGTAGCCAGTTCTTGATTTGCCAAAAGAATGAGCTAGTTCCCTGATCTGTCAAAATATTGAGCCGGTTCACTGATTTAGCCTGTTTCTGATCCGTCAAAAGATTGAGCCAGTCCCCATGATTTAGCCGCTTCCTGATTTGTCAAAGGATTGAGCCGGTTCACTATTTAGCCGGCTCCTGATCTGTCAAAAGATTGAGCCAGTTCCTGATTTGCCACAAAATGTAAAATGTCATAAACCGATGCTCTCCTCTTCAATGCTGTTGTGGCTCCTGTCGCGTTGCTTCCGCTCGAAATGACTTCGGCAAAACGTCTTGACAGAGGATTAGAACAGCATCGAAGACGAGAGTATCGGTTTATGTTAACATGGTTTTGGGTCGCAGGATTGGATGAGTGGAGTTTCAATGCGTTTTTGCGATTGTCGAAAAACGGCCCTCTGCGGGCGATAAGTTTAGCATGTTCCGCCGCACTGAGACTTCGAGGCTGATTTTGACACTCTCGAACAGGTCGAGTTAGTTGGGTGTTCTGCACTCAGACAGTCATTGTTGCCCAACAAAACACATGGGTGAAGCTGCTCTTCGACCTCTTTTGGCTCTTTTGGCCGATGAATGGCTTTCGACGGGCCGAACTGTGACAACTCCATTCAAAGGACAGATAACGTGCAACTTGTGGGCGCAATATCCGGCGTGTTACGAGGCGTTGCATCCTCCGACGGTGGCCGAGTAATTCTATTAGCATATCCCTGAACGTGAACTTTCTCGAACGTGAATTGCCTGCACACTTTTAGCGGTATTCCGTCGACCATAAAGCATTCTGTCGATGTGTCGGTCGCCTTTGCCAACTTTTGTCGCAAGCGGTCGATGTGGAAAAACAACCCTTGCCGTCGGTTGTACATGTTACGTTCTACGCGAGGCAGAGCCGCCTGACAGTCGCCTAAACGGCTATATATATTTCGCTGTGAACTATAGGTGACATTAAAAAACTTTGCTATGGGGACATCATGTTGGGCCTTGCTACGTAAGGTTGACAGAAAGCAGCCTCCCTCTATTCTCCGACATTATGAGTGGAGCGGGAAGAGAGCCATTGAACTTGCCTTGAATGACTGAGACGCGAAAAAGATGAGCGAGACGCAGCAATCCGGAACAAACGTTGAAGACAGGATTGCTTCGCTTCGCTCGCAATGACGAAAGGCCGGATTTTAGGGGTAGCTGCCACTGTCTTTCGCCGCCTATGCCATATTGAAAATGTGTTTCGGTCTTGCGGAGCAAGGCCGACAGACCATAGCTATCGGCGGTACAAGGTTGTTTTGGTTGTCTGAGGCTGCCAACGCGGGAGCATCGGCAGCGGGACAAAAACGGCATTATTGTCAAATCTTAGCTACCCAATTACCAGCCAGACTCCATCCTGTGCCCTGTTACAGCTATCCAGCCCGACCATTCTTCACAGCCCTTCCGGCAACTCCGGCCTCCTGTTGCCGCCTCTTTGTTCGAACCTGACATGCAACCATCTCCGAACCACATATACAAACACTTCGAACCTGCCTGCTGTCTCTTTGCAGCCCCCCTCCATGCAGCCACGAAGCCTCATGCCGACCCCTTCGAACCTGCCACAGACCCAATCCGGCGCCCTGTTACAGTCCCCTGCTTCCTGTTACAATCTCTTTGCAGCTACCAGCCCATGCAGCCGTGTCCAGACCAGCCTGCCGCCTGACCTGTCTATGCAGTCACGCCCAGACCAGCCACCAGCCACATGCTGCCACGAAGCCTCATCCTCTGCCTCCAGACCCACATTCGATCCCACCGCCGAACCAGCCTCCGAACCTGCCCCAAACTCGCCCCTCGCCGGGCGCACGGTTAGCGACCTGCGGCGGCTATCTCGTTGTATTCGTCGAGCGAGCCGACTACAAGGTCGTCGTACTGGCGAACGCCGGTTCCGGCGGGGATCAGGTGGCCGCAGATGACGTTCTCTTTCAGGTTTTCCAACCGGTCGATGCGACCGTGTATGGCGGCCTCGTTGAGCACCTTGGTGGTCTCCTGGAACGAAGCAGCCGACATGAAACTGTTGGTCTGCAATGCGGCTCGGGTGATGCCCTGCAACACCTGTTTGGAGGTTGCGGGCACGATGTCGCGCACCTCGACGAGCTTCATGTCCTTGCGTTTGAGCGCCGAGTTTTCGTCGCGCAGTTTGCGCAGCGAGATTATCTGACCGGGCTGCACCGAGGTCGAATCGCCCGCCTGGGTAACGACCACCTTGTCGTAGAACTCGTCGTTGACCTCCATGAACTCCCATTTGTCTACGACCTGCTCTTCGAGGAACCGCGTGTCGCCCGGATCGTCGATCTGCACCTTGCACATCATCTGACGGACGATGATCTCGAAATGTTTGTCGTTGATCTTCACGCCCTGCATTCGGTAGACCTCCTGCACCTCGTTGACGATGTACTCCTGCACTTTGGTCGGGCCGAGGATCTGCAATATGTCGCCAGGGGTGATCGCTCCGTCCGAGAGCGGCATTCCGGCGCGGACGTAGTCGTTCTCCTGCACGAGTATCTGGCGCGAGAGCGGCACGAGATAGCTTTTCGACTGGCCGACCTTCGATGTGATGATAATCTCGCGATTGCCTCGCTTGATTTTGCCGAAGCTCACCTCGCCGTCTATTTCCGACACGATGGCAGGGTTCGACGGGTTGCGCGCCTCGAAAAGTTCCGTGACGCGCGGCAGGCCGCCGGTGATGTCGCCCGTTTTGCCCACGGCGCGCGGGATCTTTATCAGGATGTCGCCCGCCTTGATCTTGGCGTTCTCCTTGACCGCCACGTGAGCGCCTACGGGCAGGTTATACTGCTTCTGTTCGAGCCCCTCCTTGTCGAGAATCTTGATTATCGGGTTCTTGGTCTTGTCCCTCGACTCGATGATCACCATCTCGCGCAGGCCGGTCTGCTCGTCATACTCCTCGCGGTATGTTACGCCGTCGAGGACGTTGTCGAAGGCGATCTTGCCGTCGTATTCCGAGATTATCACCGCGTTGTACGGGTCCCACTCGCACACCGTCTCGCCCTTGCCAACCAGGTCGCCGTCGGCCTTGTAGAGCGTCGAGCCGTAGGGCAGGTTGTGGGTGTAGAGCACGATGCCGGTCACAGGGTCGATTATGCGCACCTCCGACAGGCGGCTGATGACTATTTTGACCTCTTTTCCGGCAGGGTTGGTATTGTCTACCGTCCTCAGGTCGTCTATTTCGAGCTGTCCCTCGTGACGCGATACGATGGCGTTCTCCACCGAGAGTCCGCCCGCCACGCCGCCGACGTGGAACGTCCGCAGGGTGAGCTGCGTACCTGGCTCGCCGATCGACTGGGCGGCGATGACCCCGACGGCCTCGCCCTTCTGTACCATGCGTCCCGTTGCGAGGTTGCGCCCGTAACACTTGGCGCAAACGCCGCGGCGCGCCTCGCAGGTGAGCACCGAACGTATATCAACCTCCTCGATGTTGGCCTTCTCGATTGCGGCGGCCCTGTCTTCGGTTATCTCCTCGCCCGAAGCGCAGAGTATCTCGCCCGTGTGGGGATCGACGACGTCCGTCACGGCCACACGGCCCAGAATGCGCTCGTAGAGGGTCTGGACGACGTCCTCGTTGCGCTTGATGGTGCTGGCCGTCAGGCCGCGCAGAGTGCCGCAGTCCTCCTCGTTGATTATAACGTCGTTGGCCACATCGACCAGACGGCGGGTCAGATAACCTGCGTCAGCGGTCTTCAAAGCCGTGTCGGCCAGACCTTTACGCGCACCGTGGGTCGAGATGAAGTATTCGAGCACCGACAGTCCCTCCTTGAAGTTGGAGAGAATCGGGTTCTCGATGACCTGTCCACCCTCGGCGCCGCTCTTTTGCGGTTTGGCCATCAGGCCGCGCATACCCGACAGCTGGCGGATCTGCTCTTTCGAGCCGCGCGCCCCGGAGTCGAGCATCATGTAGACCGGGTTGAAACCGTCCTGATCGTTGATCAGGTGATCCTGCACGGTCTTTGTAAGTTTGGAGTTGACGTTCGTCCAGATGTCGATGATCTGGTTGTAACGCTCGTTGTTGGTGATAAGACCGGCGTTGTAGCTCTCCAGCACCTCGTCGACCCTCTCGTAACCCTCGTTGACCAGTTTCTCCTTTTCGTCCGGCACTATCACCGCGTCGAGGTTGAACGACAGGCCGCCCTGGAAAGCCATCTTGTAGCCCAGGTCCTTGATGTCGTCGAGGAAAGCGGCGGCCTTGTCGGCCCCGGCCCTTTTCATCACCACGCTGATGATGTCTCTGAGCGAACGCTTGGTCAGCAGTTCGTTGATGTAGCCCACTTCGGCCGGCACCACCTGGTTGAACAGCACGCGCCCCACGGTGGTCTCCACCATCTTGCGTACCAGCAGGTCGCCCTCCTGAACGTTGTCGAGCATCACCTTTATCTTGGCGTGCAGCTCGGCGCGCCCCTCGTTGTAGGCAATTATCACCTCCTCCGGGCCGTAGAACCTGAACCCTTCGCCCTTGACCCCGGGGCGGGCTTTGGTGATATAGTAGAGCCCGAGCACCATGTCCTGTGAGGGCACCGTGATAGGCGCTCCGTTGGCCGGATTGAGGATGTTGTGCGAGCCCAGCATCAGTATCTGCGCTTCCAGTATGGCGGCGTTGCCAAGCGGCAGGTGGACTGCCATCTGGTCGCCGTCGAAGTCGGCGTTGAACGCGGTGCAACTCAGCGGGTGGAGCTGCATCGCCTTGCCCTCGATAAGTTTGGGCTGGAAAGCCTGTATACCGAGGCGGTGGAGCGTCGGGGCGCGGTTCATGAGCACCGGATGGCCCTTGATTATGTTTTCGAGGATGTCCCAGATGATGGGGTTCTTCTTGTCGATGATCTTCTTGGCCGACTTGACCGTCTTGACCACTCCACGCTCTATCAGCTTGCGGATTATGAACGGCTTGTAGAGCTCGGCGGCCATATCTTTCGGGATGCCCATCTCGTGCATCTTCAACTCAGGGCCGACGACGATCACCGAGCGGGCCGAGTAGTCGACGCGCTTGCCAAGCAGGTTCTGGCGGAAGCGTCCCTGTTTGCCTTTAAGGCTGTCGCTTAGCGATTTGAGCGGGCGGTTGCTTTCGGTCTTGACGGCGTTGCTCTTGCGCGAGTTGTCGAACAGGCTGTCGACGGCCTCCTGCAACATGCGTTTTTCGTTGCGCAGTATCACCTCCGGCGCCTTGATCTCTATAAGCCTCTTCAAGCGGTTGTTACGTATGATCACGCGGCGATATAGGTCGTTCAGGTCGGACGTGGCGAAGCGTCCGCCGTCGAGCGGCACCAGAGGGCGCAGTTCGGGCGGTATCACCGGTATCCCTTTCAGCACCATCCACTCCGGCTTGTTCACCTCCACCGACTCGCGGAAGGCCTCGATGACATGCAGACGTTTCAGCGCCTCGCTCTTGCGCTGCTGCGAGGTCTCGGTGCTCGCCTTGTGGCGCAGCGAGAACGATAGCGAATCGAGATCGACCTTTTGCAGCAGGGCATAGATCGCCTCGGCGCCCATCATGGCGATGAACCTGTCGGGGTCGCTGTCGTCGAGCTGGCTGTTACCCTTAGGCAAGGCGGCAAGCACGTCGAGGTACTCCTTTTCGGCCAGCAGGTCGAGGTCGGCCACGCCGCTCGCACTCGCCGCGCCAGCCTGCACCACCACGTAACGTTCGTAGTAGATGATCGCTTCGAGCTTCTTGGTGGCGATGCCCAGCAGGTAGCCTATCTTCGAGGGCAGCGAGCGGAAGTACCATATATGCACCACCGGCACCACCAGCGAGATATGTCCGACCCTCTCGCGGCGCACCTTTTTCTCGGTCACCTCCACCCCGCAACGGTCGCAGACGATACCCTTGTAGCGGATGCGTTTATACTTGCCGCAGTGGCACTCGTAGTCCTTCACAGGGCCGAATATGCGTTCGCAGAACAGTCCGTCGCGCTCCGGCTTGTAGGTGCGGTAGTTGATGGTCTCGGGTTTGAGAACCTCACCCGACGAATGTTCGAGTATCTCCTCCGGCGAGGCCAGGCCGATGGATATTCTATCGAAACTGCCAGTACCCTTTGTCTCTCTTTTCAACGACATATTTTTTATTTTTCTTGTCTCATAAAGTTTGCGCACCAGCTGCGCATGGGTATTCTTCTTTATTGCTCCATATAATTGCGTGTATATGCACTCTTTCGGTTCCTTCGTGTCCCAAAGTAGCTTTTTACCCCATTTTTTTGCTGCTCTTTTATTTCCTCACTTAATCTTATTTGCCACTCCCTACGTTTCTGTTTCTGGCATTCCAGACATTCGCCACATCCAATAGAGACGTATCCAAGCCGTTCGTCTTTTAGCTCTGGCACGTTTCCTTTGTTCTTCTTGTTCGGCCTGTATTTTGGATTCGGTATTAATTTCGGATATAGGCACATGTTCTTCCGGTGCTTGCGCCGTGTCCGTCAGCGGAGCGACACCTAAAAATGTCGCGGAGCCTCTTAGGACGCGAGCGCGTGAACGTTTATTTTTCATTTTTATAATCTTTTTTCCTTGCTCCCTTTCTTTGCGCACCCTGCTTTTTCCGCTGTGCGGGGCGATGGTTTTTCTGTTCGCCGCGCATCGGAGCTACTCTGCGCTATTTGACATTAGTTATATCTCTGTTACCTTCCTTCGCCGGTCGCCCGCCGCTGCACGGGCAACTTCGCTGCCCGCCGGTGACCGGGCTGCTCCGGTCGGTGATTGTTTTGTCCGGCCTTGCGGAGCAAGGTCGGCAGCCCGCAGCCGCGCCACGCGGAGGGCTGCTCCTGTCGCCTCAGTTCCTGTCGCATCCTTCGCCGGCTGCGGGCCGAAACCGAAACCAATCCCAACCTCCCTGCGCTACTCCAGCTTTACGCTCAGCGCCAGCCCTCGCAACTCGTGCAGCAGCACGTTGAGCGATTCGGGGATACCGGCCTGCGGCAGGTTCTCGCCCTTGACGATGGCTTCGTAGGCTTTGGCACGGCCCATCACGTCGTCTGACTTGATGGTCAGGATCTCCTGCAATATGTTGGCTGCGCCGAAGGCTTCGAGCGCCCACACCTCCATCTCGCCGAAACGCTGGCCGCCGAACTGCGCCTTACCGCCCAGCGGCTGCTGGGTGATAAGCGAGTATGGGCCTATCGAGCGGGCGTGCATCTTGTCGTCGATCATGTGGCCGAGCTTGAGCATGTAGATCACGCCGACCGTAGCGGGCTGGTGGAACTTCTCGCCCGTGCCGCCGTCGTAGAGATAGGTGCGGCCGCTGCGGGGAATGGCTGCTTTGGCGGTGTACTCGTTGATCTGGTCGAGCGTCGCGCCGTCGAAGATCGGCGTGGCGAACTTCAACCCCAGCTCCTTGCCTGCCCAGCCTAGCACCGTCTCGTAGATCTGCCCGAGGTTCATACGCGAAGGCACGCCCAGCGGGTTAAGCACGATGTCGACTATCGAACCGTCGTCGAGGAATGGCATATCCTCGTCGCGCACTATCCTGGCCACGATACCCTTATTGCCGTGACGTCCGGCCATCTTATCGCCCACTTTGAGTTTGCGTTTCTTGGCGATGTAGACCTTGGCAAGCTGGATGATCCCCGAGGGGAGCTCGTCGCCGTTGGTGATGTTGTATTTGGCGCGTTTGAGCTGCGCGTCGAACTCCTTGTACTTGATGATGTAGTTGTTGATCACCCCTGCGATCAGGCCGCCCAGGTGTTTGTCCTCCACCCACAGGTCGTACCCGAGGTTGAGGTAGTCGATCTCCGTGAGCATCTTGCGGGTGAACTTCGACCCTTTGGCTACGAGTTCGGCGCCGAAGTAGTCCTTCACGCCGACGGTCGTCACGCCGTTGAGTATCGACCAGAGTTTCTCGATGAGCCGTTCCTTCAACTCGCCGGTATCTTTGGCGAACTGAATGTCGACCTTCTCCAGCTGTCCCTTTTCGCTCTGCCGTCCCTTTTTGGGTTCCTTGCTGGCGCGGCTGAACAGTTTTTTGTTCACCACTACGCCGTAGAGCGAGGGCTGTGCCTTGAGCGAGGCGTCCTTCACGTCGCCCGCCTTGTCGCCGAAGATGGCGCGCAGCAGTTTCTCCTCCGGCGATGGGTCGCTCTCGCCCTTTGGGGTGATCTTGCCGATGAGTATGTCGCCCGGCTTGACGTTGGCCCCGATGCGGATTATACCGTTCTCGTCCAGGTCGCGCGTGGCCTCCTCGCTGACATTCGGGATGTCCGAAGTGAGCTCCTCTACGCCGCGTTTGGTATCGCGAACCTCCATGATGTACTCGTCGACGTGCACCGAGGTGAATATGTCCTCGCGCACGATGCGTTCCGAGATCACGATGGCGTCCTCGAAGTTGTAACCCTTCCACGGCATGAAGGCCACTTTCAGGTTGCGCCCGATGGCCAGTTCGCCGTCGGCGGTCGAGTAGCCCTCCGTCAGCAGCTGGTCTTTGACCACCTTGTCGCCCTTGCGGACGATGGGTTTGAGGGTGACGGAGGTATTCTGGTTGGTTTTGAGGTATCGCGGAATGTTGTATGTCGTAATGTCATGGTCGAAGCTGACGAACTTCTCCTCGTCGGTGCGGTCGTAGCGCACCTCAATGCGGCAGGCGTCGGCGTAGACCACCTCGCCCGACCCTTCGGCGGCAAACTGGATACGGCTGTCGAGGATCACATCCTTCTCGAGCCCCGTGCCGACTATCGGAGCCTCGCACGTGATGAGCGGAACGGCCTGGCGCATCATGTTCGAACCCATCAGGGCGCGGTTGGCGTCGTCGTGTTCGAGAAACGGGATGAGGCTGGCGGCGATCGAGGCTATCTGGTTGGGTGCAACGTCCATCAGCCTGACCTCTTTGGCCGTCACCGTCGGAAAGTCGGCCTCCATGCGCGCCTTGATCTTGTTCGGCTCGCGGAATTCGCCCTTTGCATTGAGCGGCGCGCTGGCCTGGGCGATAATCTTGCCCTCCTCCTCTTCGGCGCTCATGTACTCTATCCCCTCGTCGGTCAGGTCGACAACCCCCTTTTCCACCTTGCGGTAGGGGGTCTCGATGAAGCCCATGTCGCTGATCTTGGCAAAGACGCACAGCGAGGAGATCAGGCCGATGTTCGGCCCCTCGGGGGTCTCTATCGGGCACAAACGTCCGTAGTGGGTATAGTGGACGTCGCGCACCTCGAAACCGGCCCTCTCGCGCGACAGTCCGCCTGGCCCGAGGGCCGACAGGCGACGTTTGTGGGTCATCTCGGCCAGCGGATTGGTCTGGTCCATGAACTGCGAGAGCTGGTTGGTGCCGAAGAACGAGTTGATGACGCTCGACAGGGTCTTGGCGTTGATCAAATCGATCGGCGTGAAGACCTCGTTGTCGCGCACGTTCATCCTCTCGCGGATGGTGCGGGCCATGCGGACGAAGCCGATGCTGAACTGGTTGGAAAGCTGCTCGCCAACCGTCCGCACGCGGCGGTTGCTCAGGTGGTCGATGTCGTCGACGTCGGTCTTGGAATTGATCAGCGAGATCAGGTACTTGATGATCTGTATGATGTCCTCCCTTGTGAGCGTCTTGGTTGCCGAATCTATGGTCAGCCCCAGTTTGTTGTTGATCCTGAACCGTCCCACGTCGCCCAGGTCGTAACGGCGGTCGGAGAAGAACAGTTTGTCGATCACGTCGCGGGCCGTAGCCTCGTCGGGCGGCTCGGAGTTGCGCAACTGGCGATAGATATAGACCACCGCCTCCTTCTCGGAGTTGCATGGGTCTTTTTGCAGGGTGTTGTATACTATCGAGTAGTCGACGCCGCTCTGGTTCTCCTTGTGCAGGATCACGCTTTTAGCGCCGCTCTCCAGAATGTCGGCGACGTGCGCCTCGGTGAGCACCGTCTCGCGGTCGATGATCACCTCGTTACGCTCGATCGACACCACCTCGCCCGTATCCTCGTCGACGAAGTCCTCGACCCACGATTTGAGTATGCGCGCCGCCAGCGTCCGTCCGACGGCCTTTGCGAGGTTGGCCGGCGTCACCTCTATCTCGTCCGACAGGTCGAAAATCTCGAGTATCTGGCTGTCGCTCTCGAAACCGATGGCGCGCAGCAGCGTCGTGACGGGCAGCTTCTTCTTGCGGTCGATGTAGGCGTACATCACATTGTTGATGTCCGTCGCAAACTCGATCCACGAACCCTTGATAGGGATGATGCGCGCAGAATAGAGCTTGCTGCCGTTCGAGTGGGTGCTCTGGCCGAAGAATACTCCCGGCGAGCGGTGCAGCTGCGACACGATGACGCGCTCGGCCCCGTTGATGACGAAGGTGCCGCGCGGGGTCATGTAGGGTATCGTGCCGAAATAGACGTCCTGCACGACGGTATCGAAATCCTCGTGCTCGGTGTCGGTGCAGTAAAGTTTCAGCTTCGCCTTCAAGGGCACGCTGTAAGTCAGGCCGCGTTCCAGACACTCGTCGATCGAGTAGCGCGGCGGGTCGATATAGTAGTCGATAAACTCCAGCACGAAGTTGTTGCGCGTATCGGTGATCGGGAAGTTCTCCATGAACACCTGGTACAGCCCCTCGTTCTTGCGGTTCTCGGCCGTGGTATCTAACTGGAAAAAGTCTTGGAACGATTTAAGTTGGATCTCCAGGAAATCGGGATACTGCATCCTCGCGTTCACCGAAGAGAAGCTGATCCGCTGATTGTTCGCTTTTGTGGGCATCGGAATCCTCCAATTCTCTAAATTATTCTTTCATTGCGATTGCGCAACCCTGCCACGCAATCTTTACTGTTCCCGCCGTAGCGGAAGTTTTCCCGCTACGCGCGGGGGCGTTTGGTGCGACACGGTCGCGCTTATTTGTCCGCTGGCGCGGACGGGTCTTTCTCTCGCTGCGTGCGGTGGCAGTTTTCTATCGCCTCCTTTCGGCCCGCGGCCGGCGGAGGGTGTTCGAGCTATGCGAGAGCAGCCCTCCGCATCCGGCGGCTGCTCTCTGCCGACCTTGCTCCGCAAAGCCGAAGTTCTTTTTCCGCTGCGCGAAGGAGGAAAACGAGCGCAGCGAAGTTAAAAACTTCCGCCGGTGCTGCGCTGCTGCTCCGCGCTGCTGCTCGCTACTCCTCGTTTTGACGGAGTCGCTTAACGCTCGCC
>JAIRQC010000091.1 GCA_031256675.1 Rikenellaceae bacterium | reverse complement strand
AACTCGCGACCCTCAGCTTGGAAGGCTGATGCTCTATCAACTGAGCTACTTCCGCAAAACTTGTTACAATATCCGAAACTCAACCTGTCTGTTACCTCCTCGTCTGTTTCCGCACCGCCCTGCGGGCGACGGCGGGACTTCGTCGGTGCTCTCGGTCGGCTCGCGCCGACCTTCGGGTGGAAGGCTGATGCTCTATCAACTGAGCTATTTCCGCAAAACTCGTTACAATATCCGAAATCCTGCATCAAAGATACTTCCGCAAAATTTCCGACCGGATAAATACAATACGTCGGGCCTGTCTTTGCATTATTGCCGAAAGACAAGCCCTTCGCTTTGTGGGAGAAGATGGATTCGAACCACCGAAGACGTACGTCAGCAGATTTACAGTCTGCCCCATTTGGCCACTCTGGTATTCTCCCTTAAATTTCGGAACAGCAATAATTTACTTGCCACGCATCTCGAAACCGCGACAATTCGCGCGCCACCCTTGCCGCCGCCTGCCTCGCCCTCTCACTCTCTCTCCTTGCCCCTTCTCGCCCCTCTTTCGCCATCCTTTGCGCCTCGGAGCCGATGGAGGGATTCGAACCCCCGACCAGCTGATTACAAATCAGCTGCTCTGGCCAACTGAGCTACATCGGCGGCTGTCGTTCGCTGTTTTGGGGAGGCAAAATTACGAATAAATTATCAACTACCAAATAAAGGGCCGAAAAAAATTGCAAAATTAATCCTGCGGCCATATTTGCGGGGTGATTTCGAACCCCGAAACATGGCCCTGCCCCAAAAGAGACCCTTCGTCACTGCGAACAGGGCGAAACAATCCGTTGCATTGACAATTAGTGGATTGCTTCGCCTTTCACCAAAACTAATCATTTCTCATTATATCATTATACAGTTACTTCTTGGTGCTGTTCGCTTTGTTCGGCCTTGCGGAGCAAGGTCGGCAGCCCGCAGACGGCGGATGCAGAGGGCTGCCCTCGCGTAGTTCGAACACCCTCCGCCGTCTGCGGGCCGAAAACCGAAACCACTCACGGTTACCTCCCTGCGCTGCGCTCCGAAGAATCACTTACTTCAAATATTTGTCGAGCCAGCCGAAAAATTCGCGGTTCCACACCATTGAGTTCTGGGGTTTGAAGACCTGGTGGGCTTCGTTTTCGAAGACCACCAGACGGGCGGGAACGCCGCGGACGCGGGCTGCGGTGAACGCTTCGAGGCTCTGGACGTAGGGGATACGGTAATCCTTCTCGCCGGTGAAGATAAGAATGGGAGTGTCCCACCTGGCGACAAACTTGTGGGGGGAGTTGGCGTAGGAGCGCTGGGCGACGGCGTTTTTCGTCTCCCAATAGGGGCCGCCGTAGTCGTTGTTGACGAAGAAGAGCTCCTCGGTCTGGCCGTACATGCTCTCGAAGTCGAATATGCCGCAGTGGGCTATGAACGCCTTGAAACGGCGGTCGTGATTGCCTGCCAGAAAGAACACCGAGTAACCGCCGTAGCTGGCCCCGACGCAGCCAAGACGGTCGCGGTCGCACCACGGTTCGCGGGCCACGTCGTCGATGGCGCTCAGGTAGTCGCGGATGTTCTGGCCGCTGTAATCGCCGGAGATCTGGTCGAGCCACTCCTGACCGAACGACGGCACGCCGCGACGGTTGGGGGCCACGACGACGTAGCCCTGCGCGGCCATCAGCTGGAAGTTCCATCGGTAGCTCCAGAACTGGCTTACAGCGTCCTGCGGCCCGCCCTGACAGTAGAGCAGCGTCGGATATTTTTTGGCGGGGTCGAAGTCGGGCGGATAGACGACCCACGTGAGCATCCGCTTGTTGTCGGTGGTGGCGACCCACCGCTTTTCGACCCGCCCCATGCGGATCTCCTCGCGGATCTCGCTGTTGTGGATGGTCAGGAGCCGGTCGCCGTTGTAGAGCTCGGTGGGCGAGCTGATCGACTGAACGGCAAGCACCGTAACGGCTCCCTTGCGGGCGTAACCCACCACATCGTGGTCGCCTTCGGTCAGCCGTTCGACCGCGCCGCCGTCGGGGTTTATCCGGCAGAATTGCTCGGTGGCCTCGATCGGGGCTATGAAGTATATCCGTCCGTCGGCGTCCCACGTCAGGTCGGTGGCGTTGTAGTCGAACTCACTTGTCAGGTAGTTTTTTACGCCCGTCGCCAGGTCGACGGTGAAGAGCCGCGCCTTGTCCGACTCGTTGCCCGCGCGGGCCATCGAGGAGAAGGCCACACGGCTGTCGTCGGGCGAAAAGCGCGGGTACTTGTCATAACCGACCATCCCCTCGGTGAGGTTGCGCGTGGCGCCGGAGGCCACATCATATAAATATATGTCCGAGTCGGTGCTGACGGCGTAGGCGGTGCCGGCGAGCTTCTTGCAGGTGTAGGCCAGCTGCGTACCGGCGTTGTTCCACGCCACCTCCGAGCCGTCGAAATAGGGGGCCATCGGTGCGTCCCACGGCTCGCCGTGCATAATGTCGACAAGGTTTTTTATCGTCCCTCCCTCGATCCTGCCGACGAAAAGATGCTGATAGGAGCCCTCGTCCCAGTAGTTCCAGTGGCGGGCCATCAGGTCGTCGTAGATGCGCCCCTTCGATTTGGGCATGTCGTCGTAAACGTCGGACGAGAGGCGTTTCTCCACCGCGACCTTTTTCGCGATCCAGACGTTGCCGTTGGAGGCCACGCCGAAGCTCTCCACGTCGCCGTCGACGGCGCTGAGTTGCGTCGGGTTTTTACCCTCCGGGCCTACCCTCCATATCTGCGACGAGCCGCTGCGGTCGGAGAGGAACACGATCGTCCCGTCGGCAAGCCATGCAGGGCTGTTGCCTTCGGTCAGCCTTACGGGATCGGCCCCCTCGGTGGAGGCGCGCCAGAGGCAGGTCGTACCCCTGTTGGCGGCCACGTCGTAGGAGGTCAGGGCATAGACCGTCTCCGTCCCGTCGGGCGAGAGGTCGAAGCCTCCAACACGGGCCATTTTCCACATCACTTCGGGGGTCAGCCGCGCTGCGCCCCGCTCATTCTCGGTCAGAGGGTTGAGGATCGCACTGTTTTCCATCTTGTTCGATTTCGCGCCGCACGCGCCGCACACCGCCGCCGCAACAAGCAGAATGGCGGAAAAATTAAGGTTTTTCATGTCGGATTTATATAATTTATCTATTATTGTATGTCTGTCTGTGTCTGTATATCGGTCTGTCTGTCGCCATGAGCGAAGCGCAAGCGCAGTCGGAGGGCTTTTACTTCGCGGGCCTCTGTTATTTTTTTTGGCGGCTCGGCTTTCGCAGAAAGCCGAAAAATCTTGCTTCCGGCACATTTTCCGCCGCCTGCGGGCAGGAAACAGTTCACCTCGCAAAATACTCCCCAACAACGTCCCTTATCGTTGCGTAGCTGCCCATCGAGGCGGCGATGCATTCCGCGGGGGTCATCCAGCGGGCGCGCGAGATGCCCTCCTCGTGCTGTGGGTGGGGCGCAGGGTCGCCCTCGACCGCCATCGCATACCACGCGGTGCGCTTCATCTCCCACTGTCGACCGGCCCTGTAAAAATGCGAAGTGACGCAGAGCTCGCGCTCGATGGCCATCCCACTGACGCCGCACTCCTCCTCCACCTCGCGCAGGGCGCACCCGGCCATCGTCTCCCCCTGTTCGCGGTGGCCTTTGGGCAGATCCCACAGCCCGCGGCGGAAGATCATCAGCACGCGCCCCGACGAGCCGCGCACCACCCCTCCGGCAGCCTCCACCTGCACGAACTGCGTCGCGAACCGCCTGAACGTCTCCTCCGGGTCGGGGACGACGACCGTAACATCGCGCGCATCGCCCGCCAACTCAAGCAGGGAGGCCACGTCGAGCTCCTCCGAAAAGCAATTTAACCCCGCAGGCTGGGGATTTTGCAGAAAGTTGATAACTTTGTCGCGAAAATAGACTCTCATAATGGAAAACGTCAAACGTTCGATCGCCGAAATGCTGTTGCAAATTAAGGCAATTAAACTCAATCCGACAAATTATTTTACCTGGGCTTCGGGCTGGCGCTCGCCCATCTACTGCGACAACCGCAAGGTGCTCTCCTATCCCGCCGCGCGCGAGCAGGTGAGCAGGGCTTTCGCAGAGATCGTGGCTGCCCGCTATCCTGACGCTGAGGTTTTGGCAGGGGTCGCTACCGGGGCCATCGCCCACGGAGTGTTGGCGGCCGAACGTATGGGGCTGCCGTTCATCTATGTGCGTTCGTCGCCCAAGGAGCACGGGCTTTCGAACCGGGTCGAGGGCGAATATCGCCCCGGGGCGCGGGTGGTGGTGATCGAAGATCTCGTCTCGACGGGCGGCAGCTCGTTGAATGCCGTCGAGGCGTTGTGCAACGCCGGATGCGAAGTGTTGGGCATGGCGGCCATCTTCACCTACGGTTTTCCGCAGGCCGAAGCAGGATTCGCCGCGGCAGGCGTCGCGCTCGACACGCTGAGCGACTATCCGACCATGATTGCCCTTGCCGCCGAGCAGGGTTACGTGCAGCCTTCGGAGTTCGAAACGCTTGCCGAATGGCGTCGCAGCCCCGAAACGTGGAAAAAATAACATGACAGGGATTAAAAAGTAGACAGTATGAAGGTATTGATATATATTGCAGGCGTAATAACCGGCGTTATCTTGACAATTCTGCTCTCTTTACTTTTAGTTAAATCATCAGACAATGGGATTACCATGTTCGATGAACCGGGAGATTACATTGAAGCAAATCGATTCGAGGTTTTTCAAGTGATAGAGCCCGGCGCCGCACTTGCTAAAACCGAAGAAAAATCCTACGGAATCTCTTCCTTTACCGGCCCCGTTGTT
The DNA here is from genome assembly GCA_031256675.1 of Rikenellaceae bacterium. Taxonomy (GTDB): domain Bacteria; phylum Bacteroidota; class Bacteroidia; order Bacteroidales; family Rikenellaceae; genus JAIRQC01. The sequence goes on along the minus strand of JAIRQC010000091.1, from coordinate 2,924 downwards.
TTATTTGTAAACGATAACGGAAAGTTCTACTATGATGATGAAATAATTAAAATTCCTTCCGGAAAACGTGCAAGGCAAACAGGAATTTATAAGTTTTATTCGGCCACAATGGGATATAAAACTGTCCCTATTGTCAAGGTTATGGAATAGTTTGTATTTTTCGGCCTGGCAGAGGCCGGCGGCCCGCGGCTAAGGTGGCGACTTTTGGCGAATCGTCCCCGCGCTGGCTGCAAGCCGCAAATATTTCCCCTCTTGAAATTATAAACAATGGAAAAATACGAAAGCAAACAGGTTCAGATACGCCGTCCCGCCGTGCAGGTTTACGCCGTGGCGAGCGATTTCACAAATTTCACCCCCATGGTGCAGGACAAGGTGGAGAACTGGGAGGCCACGGCAGACAGGTGCAGTTTCCGTGTCAAGGGTTTCGCACTCTCGCTGGAGATAGCCGAGAAAAATCCACCCGAGACGGTCAAGATCATATCGTCCGAGGGATCGCCGCTGCCGTTCACCTTCTGGCTCCAGCTACGCGAGATGACCCCGGACGACACCCGCATGAAGCTCACCCTTCACGCCGAGCTGCCGATGATGGTGCGCATGATGATCGGAGGCAAGTTGCAGGAGGCGCTCGACATGATGGCCCAACGGATAGCAGAAAGTTTTAACAGGTTATAATTTTCGCTTTTTTATATTACATTCCCGTTCGCAGCGGAAAAAACAGAAAAAATATCATATGAAAAACTTTGTTGAGGAGCTCCGGTGGCGGGGTATGATCCACGATATGACGCCAGGTACGGAGGAATGTCTCGCCGAGGGGATGGCTACGGCATACCTGGGCATAGACCCGACGGCCGATTCGCTGCACATAGGCCACCTGGTGGGAGTTATGATACTGAAACATTTTCAGATGTGCGGCCACCGCCCGATCGCGCTGGTGGGCGGAGCCACCGGTATGATAGGCGACCCGTCGGGCAAGTCGGCAGAGCGTAACCTGCTGGACGAAGCAACGTTGCGTCACAATCAGGAGGCTATCAAAAAGCAGATCGGCCGTCTGATCGACTTCAATTCCACAGCCCCGAACGCCGCGGTGATGGTCAACAACTACGACTGGACGAAGGAACTCACCTTCCTCGATTTCGCCCGCAACATCGGCAAGCTGATCACGGTCAACTACATGATGGCCAAAGATTCGGTCAAAAAGCGGTTCAGCGGCGAGGGTGAAGGGATGTCCTTCACCGAGTTCACCTACCAGCTTTTGCAGGGCTACGATTTCTTGTGGCTGTACAGGAACTACGGTTGCCGCATCCAGCTCGGCGGGTCGGACCAGTGGGGCAACATCACCACCGGCGCCGAACTTATCCGTCGCGCCGACGGCGGCGAAGCCTTTGCGCTGACCTGCCCGCTGGTGAAAAAGGCCGACGGCACGAAGTTCGGCAAGACCGAGAGCGGCAACGTCTGGCTCGACGCGCGCTACACCTCGCCCTACAAGTTCTACCAGTTCTGGCTCAACGTCAGCGACGAGGACGCCGAGAGTTACATCCGCATATTCACCCTGCTCGACCGGTCGACCGTCGAGGAGCTTGTTGCGAAGCATCGCGAGGCCCCTCACGAGCGACAACTGCAAAAACGTCTGGCCCGTGAGGTTACGACGATGATCCACTCGGCTGAAGAGTGCGAAAAGGCTGTCGAGGCCTCGGCGATACTTTTCGGAAGCGCTCCGTCCGACGCCCTGAAAAGGCTCGACGAACCGACCCTGTTACAGATTTTCGAGGGTGTGCCGCAGTTCCGTGTTTCACGGGCCGATTTCGATGCAGGGGTCGGTTTCGTCGACCTCTGCACCGCCGCCGCCATCTTCCCCTCCAAAGGCGAGGCGCGCAAGCTGATTCTGGGTGGCGGCGTATCGCTGAACCGCGAGAAGGTCGAGGCTGTCGAGCGTGTCGTAACGGCTGGCGATCTCGTAGCCGGCAAGTACATGATCGTACAGAAAGGCAAGAAAAACTACTGGCTGATAATAGCAGAATAATCGGCAGTTATCTTTCCGTTCCCCGATGGCCGTCACACATGTATGGTTACGGCAGCGACGAACCTTTGATCCGTCGTTGCAGCTTCTTTCGTCGTTGCGGGCGGGGCTGAGCAATTCCGTGCGTTTTTGTCCGTTTTTTGTCATTGCTTTCCTCGCGGTCGCAATGGCGGAAATGGCAGGGCGGCTTTGCAGTAAAGCGGCCCGCGATGAAAGATTTTAAGCTGCCTCGAAAGCACTGATGGCACAAAAGCCCAAAATGGCAGAAAAAATGACAAAATAAACACAAGTACAAATTTTGTTCTTGTGTTCTACCGCCCCAAAATTTTGTATCTTTGCAAATATTAAATTACGAGATATGTTGCGAAAGGTACGAATAACGCTGGCTGCGCTGTGTTTTGCGGCGGTGACGCTGCTGTTTCTCGACTTTACGGGCGCGGTGCACGGCTGGCTGGGATGGCTGGCCAGAGTTCAGTTCCTGCCCGCAGCGCTGGCGATGAATGTGGCGGTAGTGGCGGCGCTCGTGTTGCTGACGCTGCTGCTGGGCAGGGTCTACTGCTCGGTGATCTGTCCGCTCGGCGTGTGGCAGGACGCGGCGTCGTGGCTGGCCAGCAGACGGAAAAAACGCCGCTTCGGCTATTCGCGCGAGATTAAATGGCTCAGGTACGGCGTGCTGGCGATATTCGTCGCGATGCTGGCAGCCGACGTGAGCCTGCTGGTCGCGGCGCTCGAACCGTACAGCGCTTACGGACGCATCGCCGCCGAATTTTTCGCCCCTGTTTACCGCCTGGGTAACAACGCGCTGGCTTGGATTGCCGAACGGGCCGACAGCTATGCCTTCTACCCTGTCGAGGTGTGGGTCAAGGGCGGGGCGGTGCTGGCGACGGCGGCGGCGACGCTCGCGGTG
>JAIRQC010000019.1 GCA_031256675.1 Rikenellaceae bacterium | reverse complement strand
CCCCAGTTGCCCTGACAGTCGATAAGCAGCTCCTTCTGCCCCATCTGCACCAGCGCGTCGCCTATCGAGGCGTCGCCGTGGGGATGGTACTTCATAGTGTCGCCGACGATGTTGGCCACCTTGTTGTAGCGTCCGTCGTCCAGCCGCTTCATTGAGTGGAGTATACGTCGCTGCACCGGTTTCAGCCCGTCGTCCACGTCGGGCACGGCGCGTTCGAGGATCACATAGGAGGCGTAGTCCAGAAACCAGTCCTTGTACATCCCCGTGAGCTTGTGCCGCCCGCCGCTCTCCGAGGTCAGGCGGCCATATCTGCCACGCTGCGCACCGTCGGTCGGCTCTGCGTCCTGCTCTGCGTCCTGTTCTTCAGTCGGTTCTGCGATCGGTTCCGCTTCGTGCCCGGCGTACTGTTCGGCGCTGGATTCGGCGTCCGGTTCAGCATCATGTTCGGCGTCCGGTTTGTCGGTTGGCCCTGCATCATGTTCCGTGCCCGAACTCTCCGACCCTTCCTGTCTCTCCAGCCCCTCCGGCCCCGTAACGGCCCCTTCTTCGTCAATTATATCTTTTTTGTCGTTCATAATCCTGTTTCGTCTATTGCGAGGGCCAGTTGTTTCCAATTACTCGCGCGCGAGTTTCTTTAATGTTGATACAAACTACCTTTTTATAATAAACCCCCAGCCATCAATATTTTGCGGCGGCCTGGCATGAAGTTATTGCAACGAGGCCGACGATGTCTTCGACGGAACAGCCTCGCGAGAGGTCGTTTACGGGGGCGGCCATACCTTGCAGTATGGGGCCGATGGCCTCGGCGTGGGCCATGCGCTGGACGAGCTTGTAACAGATGTTGCCCACTTCGAGCGACGGGAAGATCAGCACGTTGGCGCAGCCGGCTATCTTGCTGTGAGGAGCCTTTTTAGCAGCTATTCCGGGGATTATGGCGGCGTCGGATTGCATCTCGCCGTCGATTTGGAGCGACGGGTCCATCCGACGCGCCAAACGGGTGGCCTCGACGACCTTGTCGACCATCGGATGGCTTGCCGAACCCATCGTCGAGAAGCTGAGCATCGCTATCCGTGGCTCGAAACCGACAATGTCGCGCGCTGTGTGCCCTGTCATTACTGCAATCTCGGCCAACTGTTCGGCGGTCGGGTCGGGATGGACGGCGCAGTCGGCGAACAGCATCATGCCGTTCTCGCCGAACACGGTCTCCTGCAACAACATAATGAACGCGCCGGAGACGACGCTCACGCCGGGTTGAGTCTTAACATACTGGAACGCAGGACGCAACACATCGCTCGTGGCGTTGTCGGCCCCTGCCACCTCGCCGTCGGCGTCGCCCGCCTTGACCATCACCGAAGCCAGGTACAGCGGGTCTTCGATCTCCCTGGCCGCCCGCTCCGGAGTGAGCCCCTTGGAGGCGCGCAGCGAGAGCATCAGGTCGATATATCGCTGTTTGTCAGGATGATCGAGCGGGTCGATGATGGTGGCCCGCCCGATATTCTCGAGATAATAGTCGTCGGCCAGGGCGAGCAACTCGCGGCGATTGCCGAGCAGGATCACCTCGGCGATACCCTCCTCTATTATTATGTCTGCCGCCTTGATCGTGCGCGGCTCCATCCCCTCCGGCAGCACAATCCGTTGCGGCTGCCATTTGGCTTTCTCCTTTACGTTGTCAATAAAACTCATGGTTTGCGATAAGAAACTGTTATTTAATTTTTTCCCCAATAAACCATCCCAGCCACGTTGCGCCGAGGCATATCAGCAGGGACAGCGCCATATACGCCACGGCATGGGAGATATGCCCTGCGCGCAGCATTGCTACTGTTTCGAGCGAAAATGTCGAGAATGTGGTGAACCCGCCGCAGAACCCCGTTACGGCCAGCAAACCGGCGTCCGAACCGATACCGCACGCGAACAGCAGCCCGACAAACAGCGACCCGAGTGTGTTTACCGTCAGCGTCGGCCACGGAAATATCCCCCACAACGTCCCCGAAAACAGCATCAGGCAGGAGGTCATGTAGCGCGCCACGCTTCCCGCTGCGCCTCCCGCTCCCACCAGAAGTATCGTTTTTAACATCTTTTTTTGAAAAAATTTCCCGACAAAGATAATAATTTTTGGCGCGTGTGCAGCCGGTTCATTTGCAAAACTGAAATAAAAGTATCATTTTTGCTCCCGCAAACGGTTTCCGACGGGCCTCCGCCCCGAGGATTAATAGGGAACGCCGTGAAAATCGGCGACAGTTCCCGCTGCTGTAAGTCTCTGCCCCTCAGGGAACAGGAGGGGTCAAAAAGTTCCGGAACACATGTCACTGGGCAACAAACGCCCGGGAAGACTTCGGGACAGGGACAAGTCAGAAGACCTGCCGTGTGCGAATCCAAATTTACGCTGTCCTTCGGTGAAAGAGGCCGGTAAGTAAATGTTCGTCATTGTCTTAGCTGGCATTTTATTGGAGGCGGTAAAATATTAACCGCAGGGACGGTATTCCCTGCCAAAAACTATTTTATTGCCATGAAAATCATGTTCAAACCGATGTGGCCCGTGATGGCCGCAGTTGTCGCCCTCCTGTCAGGCTGCGGCAAGAACGAAGAGGGCCCGCAAACGCCGCCTGCGCCGCAATTTCTCATTGTCGACTTCGAGCAGGCCGACGACTATCTCGCCGGCTCTACCGCCGCTGGCGAAAACCTCTACTCCGCCAGCGGCAACGACCAGTACCTCGGCTATTACGACACGGCGAGCGACCTGGTAATGAATATAAACGAGGCCGGCGGCAGTTTTGAGTTCTGGAACGGCGGCGTCGCCATCTCGCAGTGGAACAACATGACGATGAGCGACTACACCAACCAGTGCAGCGTCTATTACAGCGATCCGGCAACCGGTTTTGGCGGCCACAACGGTTCGAAAACCTTCGCCCTCCACAACGGTTACGAGGGCGACTACACCGCCCCCTCCGAGATATTGTTTCTCAATGACGACACCGAGCGCACGTTCGACCACTTCTGGGTCTGCAACTCCACCTACGCTTTCCTTGTCATGCGCGACGGCAATTCCTCCGCCCGCCAGCTCGACGCCGCCCATCAGGATTATTTCCGCCTCACGGTCAAGGGCTTCGACAAGGCTGGCGTTCAGACCGGCACAGTGACCTACTACCTGGCTGATTTCCGCGCCGCCACCTCGCCGGGGCTCGTCACCGGATGGCAAAAAGTCGACCTGCGCCCGCTCGGCGCAGTGCACCGGTTGCAGATGCTGGTCGAGGGCTCCGACGTCGACACATCCGGCCTGAACACGCCGGCCTACTTCTGTTTCGATGATATTGCGATAGTGAAATGAGGCGTTTTATTGCTTTTGCGCTCTTGACTTTGGCAGCCTGCAAGGGGGGCGGGGACGAAACCGTAAAGCCCCCTTTCGAAGGCGCCAGGCCGGTTACGCGCCACAGTTCGAAGTGGATAGCTAAGACGCTCGAATACCGTCCCGCGCCCGGGCAGTTCATCAACACCACGTGCGGCGTTCCCGAAGCGGCGCAGCGGCTGGTCGGGGGCTCGGACGGGATGCTGTCGCTGGGCGGTTTCGGAGGCTATGTCGTGTTCATGTTCGACCACACCGTGCTCAACGGCGACGGGCCGGACTTCGTCGTCCACGGCAACTCGTTCGATAACAGTTCCGAACCCGGCATTGTCCGCGTCTCGTTCGACGACAACGGCAACGGCCTGCCCGACGACGCATGGTACGAACTCGTCGGGGCCGACCACGCTCTCGCCACAACCGTGCAGAGGTACCATATAATATACAGCCGTCCCTCGCAGACCGCCTCGGCGGAGGCTGTCGCGTGGACGGACAACAACGGCGCAGGCGAGATCTCCGCCGTGAACGCCCACACGCAGAGCTACTGGCCCTCTTTTGTCGACGGGGTGACTGCCGACGGGGCTACGCTGTCGTTCGCCGGCACGCGGCTGTGCGGCCTGACGTTGCAGGACTCCAACGGGCAGTGGAGTTGCCGCACCGCAGGGCGGGGTTATGTCGATAATTTTTCGGACGACTATTCTGTCGCGGTGGGCGACGACCCCGACACGCGCTGGAGCAACAAGTTCGACATTTCGGATGCGGTGGACGCCTACGGTCGCCCTGTCGCATTGCAGGGCGTGGATTTCATCATGGTCTACACGGCCGTAAATGAACAGATGGGCGAACTGGGCGAGGCCTCGACCGAGGTGCGCGGAGCAATCTCACTGACGGTCAGGCCTTAGCTATCAGCGCAACGGCTTCGGCGGCGATACCCTCTTCCCTGCCGACAAAACCGAGCCGTTCGGTGGTGGTGGCCTTGACGGAGACCTGTCCCGCGTCGAGCCCCGCCGCCGCAGCTATCCTGCTGCGCATCTGCTCGATATAGCCGCTCAACTTTGGCCGTTGGGCGGCTATCGTTGCATCTATGTTGACAATCGAGTAGCCCTGTCCGGCTACCATGTCCGCCACGCAGGCCAGCAGCAGCGCGCTGTCGACGCCTTTATATTCGGGCGAGACGTCGGGGAAATGTCGCCCGATGTCGCCCAGCGCGGCGGCCCCCAGCAGGGCGTCGCAGATGGCGTGCAGCAGCACGTCGCCGTCCGAATGGGCTATGCAGCCGTGCGTGTGGTCGATACGCACCCCGCCCAGAACCAAAGGCAACCCCTCGCCAAGCGCGTGTACGTCATATCCGTGTCCGATCCTGAACATATTTGCAAATTACGGTATAATTTTGTAGTTTTACAAAAAAATACAAGATATTTATGTCTGACATTGCACTGCTTCGCCCTGCCGCCGTGTGGCAGGAGTTCGAAAAGATCACCCGCGTGCCGCGCCCGTCGAAAAAGGAGGGGCAGATCATCGAGCATCTCGTCCGGTTTGCCGAAGAGAACGGCCTGCGATACAAAAAGGACGCTGCGGGTAACGTGGTGATATTCAAACCGGCAACGCCTTCGCGCAAAGAGCGTCCGGCGGTGGTCTTGCAGAGCCACATGGACATGGTGTGCGAGAAGAACAGCGGCGTGGAGTTCGATTTTGAGCGCGACCCGATCCGCACGCGCATCGACAAGGGCTGGGTTCGCGCCGAGGGCACCACGCTCGGGGCCGACTGCGGCATCGGTATGGCGGCGGCGCTGGCCGTGCTGAAAGCCGACGACATGGAGCATCCGGCCATCGAGGCGCTATTCACCGTCGACGAGGAGACGGGGCTCACCGGAGCGTTCAACCTGGCGGACGACATGATCTCGGCCAAACTGCTGGTCAACCTCGACTCGGAGGACGAGGGGGAGATCTTTATCGGCTGCGCGGGAGGCGTAGGTACCACGGCCACATTTAACTATACCCCACGACCTGTCCCCGAAATGGTGTTCTTCCGCTTCGAGGTCTCGGGGCTGCAAGGGGGGCACTCCGGCGACGACATCGACAAGGGGCGCGCCAACTCCAACAAGGTTCTCGCGCGGCTTTTATATGGCATCGACGGCCTGACACTCAGCGAGTTCAACGGCGGGAACCTGCACAACGCCATACCGCGCGAAGCGTGGGCCGTGGCGGGAGTTCCGGCGGGCAAGGTGACGGCGCTGTTCGAATATTTCGAGCGTTTCGCCAGCGAGATCACCGCCGAGTACCGCTATGGAGACCCTGATATTGACCTGTCCATCAGCGAGATACCCGCTCCGGCGCACGTTATGGACGACGTTTCGCAGCAGAGCCTGCTGCGCGCGCTCGTCGGCGTGCCGAACGGTGTGATCGCCATGAGCGGGGCTATGCCGTCTCTGGTGGAAACGTCGACAAACCTTGCGTCGGTGAAGTTCACCGGCGAGGGCAACATCGTGACAGTCACCTCGCAACGATCGTCGGTCGAGAGCGCCAAACGTTACGTCGCCGCCTCGGTCGAGAGCGTCTTTGCGCTGGCAGGGGCGAGCGTGGCCCACAACGAGGGCTATCCTGGCTGGACGCCAAATCCCGACTCGCCGCTGCTGGGGCTGACTGTCGAGAGCTATCGCGAACTGTTCGGCGTGGAGCCGCGCGTGCGCGCAATCCACGCCGGACTCGAATGCGGGCTGTTCCTGAGCAAGTTCCCCTGTCTCGACATGGTGTCGTTCGGCCCAACGCTGCGCGGAGTACACTCGCCCGACGAGCAGCTCGAGATAGCAAGCGTCGAGAAGTTCTGGCAACTGCTCGTCGCGCTGTTGGGAAAGATATAAACCCCCAAGGCGAGGGCGTTGCCCTGAATCCGAAACCCGAAACCCGAAGCGCTCCGGCCTTAGCATCTGCGGAACGTTTCGGGCTTTCTTTTCTACATCGGCAACCCGCTGGCAGCGGCAGCTGCGGCGATCATGCACACCGGCAAGGCGACGAAAGTGAGCGCCAGCACGACGATGGTCATAATGCCCTGAAAAACATAGTAGCGTTTCTGCCAGTTGAAAGACTCGGTAAGCAGCTGGCTGTCATCCGAACATACCGCTTTCTGCGCGTTGGTGGCGAAGCGTAGCAGGAATATGGTCGGGATGAGGCTGACGCCGATCAACACAAAATAAAATATGAACAGGCCGCTCATCATCCCCTTCACAAGAAAAAAGGCGGGATTCGCCGCCATAGCCATCTGCACCGATGGCGACACAATAACGACGACAAACATTATCAGCGTAAACAAAAGTCCAAGCCCGCCCAGCACCAGCGAGAGGATCGCAAGAAATTTTGCCCATTTTGCCGAGGTCAGCAGGCTGGCCTTAGCCTCTTCGCACACTTTGAGCTCGACGGCAACATTGTTGTTCTCTTCCATATGTTTTAATAATTTAAGGTTGACGGCGTAAATGTAACAAAAAAACGGAATAAACATGTTATTCCGCTTTCAAAATATTGTTAAATTTATCAGGAGGGCTACTGCAACGGCTCCCTCGTCACCCTGTCGATGATCTCCTCCACGTCGAGGGTGAGCAGGCGGCGGTTTTCGACCACCACGCGGCCGGCGACGATCACCGTCTCCACGTCGCCCGACTTGGCCGAGTAGGCAAGGTTGGCGACCATATCTTTCTGCGGCGTCAGATGTGGCTTGCGAACGTCGAGCAGGATGAGGTCGGCGATGGCCCCCTCGCGCAGTACGCCGAGAGATCCCTCCATGCCTATCGCCCTGGCGCCGTGCACGGTAGCCGCCTTCAACGCCTCGTATGCGGGCAGGGCGAGCGGGTCGGAGGTAGCGGATTTTTGCAGGAACGAGGCCGTGCGCAACTCCTCCCACATGTCGAGATCGTTGTTCGAACAGGGGCCGTCGGTGCCGAGGCCAACGTTGACCCCGGCAGCGAGCATCTTGACGACCGGCGCCGCGCCGTTGCCCAACTTCATGTTGCTCTGCGGGTTGTGGGCCACCGACACTCCACGAGCGGCCAGCAGTTCGATCTCTTCGTCCGACACCTGAACGCAGTGGTTGGCCAGCGTGCGCGGGCCGAGCATCCCCAGTTCGTCGACAAAATGCGTCGGGCTCTTGCCGTAGCGCTCCCTTATGGTAGCCTCTTCGTCGAGGGTCTCGGCCAGGTGAATGTTCACCCCGACGTCGTGTTTCTCAGCGAGTTGCACCACCCGCCGCAGGTTCTCCACCGAGCAGCTGAACGGCGCGTGGGCGGCAGCCTGCACCGATATGCGTTCGTGCCGGCCGCTGCCGTAAGCCCCGATGACCGCTGCGAAATCCTCTTCGAAGGCCTCGCGCTTGAAGTCAATCATCGTCGGGGCGAGCACGCCGCGGACGCCGCTCTCCTCGACCGCCTCCGCCACAGCCTCCTGCATCCAGTACATGTCGACGAACGTGGTCGTGCCGCCCAGCAGCATCTCGGCGATGGCGAGTTTGGCGCCGAGGATCACCTTTTCGCGCGTCAGGAGCCGCTCCATCGGCCAGATATGGTCGTTGAGCCAGCGCATGAGCGGAATATCGTCGGCATAGCTGCGCATGAGGCTCATCGCAGCGTGGTTGTGCAGATTTATCAACCCGGGCATAACCAGCCTGTTACGTCCGTCTATAACTTTAAGTCCCGCGGCGTTGGCGTTTTTGAATTTTGCGGTTTCGGCATCGCTGTCGGTCGCCATTGCGATGCGTCCGTCCGCGATCCCCACCGAGCCCGTAAAAACCCCTGAGCCGCACATCGGCAACACCAGCGCGTTTTCGATCAGTATATTCATATCATATAATGCTGTTGTTCATTGCTTCAATGGAAAAATATTTTGCAGCCCGCAGCCATTTGTGGCTTGCAGTCGGCGGAGGAACGTTTTGCCGAACGCTGCCCGCCGATGACATGGCTGCTCCGGTCGGTGATTGCTCGTCACATTTATTAATTACCTCCCTGCGCTGGTTGCTTATCGCTTTGTTCGGCCTTGCTTCGCAAGGCCGGCAGCCCGCAGCCGCCGGATGTGGAGGGCTGCTATGTCGCCTCAGGCTCCTGCCGCACCCGCCGGCGGATGCGGGCCGAAAATCACTCCTCACTAAATATCTCCCCTTTTATTGTAAGGATGGAGCGTTTTTCGGGGTCGTTCGAGTATACCTGAATGGTTTTGAAGAATGCGCCCGTGCCCTGTTGTTTTTCGGGGTCGTAGCTTACGCGAATGGCGGCGCTGTTGCCCGGCATGACGGGCTGTTTGGGAAAGGTTATCGTGGCGCAGGTGCACGAGGTGTAGCATTTCAGGATTATAAGCGGCGTCGTCCCCTCGTTGCGGAATATGAAACTGTGTTTGCGCACCTCGCCACGGGCCGGTATGCGCCCGAAATCGTGTGCCGGATCATCGAACCGTATGGCAGGCTGGGGCGTGGCGGCCGCGGCAACCCCCGCCAGCAGCACAGCCAAAGCCGTAAGAATCAGCGATCTCATCTCAGTTTGAAATTATATGTTATCGTACCCGTTTGAAGTTCTTCGCTTTCCGAGGGGGAGAACCTGGCCTTGCGGGCCGCCTTCACGGCCTCCTCTTTGAGCTGCGTGTCCTGTGTCGTGGAACCCTGCGCGCGATAGACGGCCGCGACCACCGCTCCACTACGGTCGACGGTTATGCTTACCACCACTTTTCCCGACTCGTTGACCCTGTAAACCGGTTTGGGCACGCTGCCTATCACCGTGCGTCCCGGAACATGCGCCGTGCCGGAGGTTCCCGTGCCGCCGGAGCCGTCGTAGCCGCCGCCGAGGGATCCCTCGACAGAGCCCTGATTGCCTGCGCCGCCCGCCGCGCCTTCCGAGACGGATGTGCTACCCTCCGTCCGTCCGGGGAAGAGCGACGCGCGGTCGGCCACACGTTGCGTCTCCTCCGTAGCAGGGGCTTGCATGGCGGTCTGCGACGGTTGTGCGGAGGGCTGCGATTGGGCGGGTTGCTGCTGCCGGCTGGCCGTAACGGTCGACTGCTGACGGGCGGGCGGGGTCATGATCTTCGGGGCATCCTCGAAATCCTGCGTTGCCATTTCGCCCGGGTCGCCCGCCGGCGCCGCACTCTGCGCACCGTCGGACGAAGCCCCGCTCAAAGGGGTATCCTCCGCGCCATGGCCTGTCATACCGTCGCCGAAGTCGATCATAATGCCTTGGTCGACGCACGGACGCTCAAAGCGGAACGAGGCCAGCAGGCAGAACAGCAGCAGCAGGGCCAGATAGAGCCCTGCGGCCACCCCTCCCCAGATGCGCCCCTCGCGGTTGTCGGCAGGCGAGGCGCTATCTTGAATGTGTTCCATTTTTTTCGGGATTTGTCGCCAGTACCAGCTTGACTCGGTTGTCTCTGGCGATGTTCATCACCCTGACCACCTCCTCTATGGGCACGCTTTTGTCGCAGTGGAGCGACACAAGGGGCTCCTCCACCCCTTTGAGCCGCGCTTTAAGCGCATCGCCCAGGGCGGCAGGGTCGATTGGTTTGGCTTCGAGGTAATATTGCAGGTCGGCCGTGATCGAGATCGTTGTCGAGGCCTTGTCGGCGATCTGGTTCGAACTTTGCGGCAGCGTGAGCCTCAGCGCATTGGGATTTATGAGCGTCGTAGCGAGGAACATGAACAGCAGCAACTGGAACATCAGGTCGGTCATCGACGCCGCGTTGGGCGACTTGTCGCTCTTCAAACTGTGCTTGATAGCCATTGCGCCCGTTATTTTGAGACCGGTTGGTTCAGTATGTCCATAAACGCAATCGAGTGCGACTCGAGCCTGAACACCAGCCGTTCGATGCGCGTAACCAGATAGTTATAGCCGAAATAGGCCGGAATGCCAACGATCAGGCCGCCGACGGTGGTAATCATGGCGATGTACATGCCGCTCGAAAGGATGGTCATGTCGATCGACCCCGAAGCCTGCGACATGTTCATGAACGCCTGCACCATGCCGAGCACCGTGCCCAGAAAGCCGATCATCGGCGCGCCACCTGCAATGGTAGCCAGGAACGGCAGTCCGTTCTCGAGCTTCGACACCTCGACGTTGGCCACGTTCTCGATCGAGTTCTGCACGTCGGCCAGAGGTCGCCCAAGCCGCTCGACGCCCTTCTCGATCATCCGCGCCACGGGCGAATTGCTCCTGTGGCACAGGTCTATGGCAATGGCTATCTTGCCGTCGAGGATATAGTCGCGGATGCGGTTCATAAATGTACTCTCGATGGTCGAGGCGCGCCTGATGGCCACATAGCGTTCGACGAAGACAAACACCGCCGTCGCCCCCAGCGCCAGCAGCGGCCACATCAGCCACCCGCCGGCAAGGAACAGTTCGCCCAAGCTCATCTTCTCGATCTGTGGCGCCACCGCCACTGTCGCGTTTCCGGTTACCTGCAATAGAATGTTCATAATTCAAGTTATGGTTTTTAATGTTATTCCCTGCAAATTTGGCTCCAATGCACCCTTCGGCCCGCAGCCGCCATGAAGCCTTGACGCCCGAGGCGGCCGGAGCAGCCGCCGACGGCTGCGGGCCGAATTAAGGCCGGCGCCCTGCGTTCCCGCCCCAAATATACTATTTTGTCCCCTTCGCCTGCCCTTTCTTTACCGGTTTTTTGCGCCATATACGCCGCCAGAGTTCGGAGAAGCTGTTGAAGTCGTCCGAGTAGTAGATGCCGAGGCCGTTCTCCTGCAATCCCTGGTTCTCGTCGTAACGGTCGATGGTGCGGGAGAAAGCTTTGGCGCGAAGTTTACCCGCCTTGCCGATTATGTAGGTCAGATAGGCGTCGCCGGTTATGCCGCCCGTGTTGACCCGCTTGGCGTCGGTGTTGCTGCCCGTATCGAAGTTGCCGTCGGCTTCGATGATAAGGCGGTTTTTCATCAGCGGCAGCTGAAAGCCCACCGCCAACTCGTCGGAGGATATTTCGGTGCCCTGACGGAATCTTATGTCGAAGTTGACTGTGTTCGAGACGGCCGAATTGATCATGCTGCTCAGCCGTCCGAGCGCCATGTCGATACCGAGGGCGGCGCCCGTGGCCAGAGCTCCGATAGCGGGGTTGGCGCCGTTGTTCTCGCCGGAGTTGTTGGCGTAGAAGCTGTCTATGGCCAGCAGCCAGACAAACTGCGTGGCCATCATCTCCTGCGTGGTCATGGCGTTGGCAACGAGGCTGCGTATCTCGGCGTCGCCGGTGGGTACGTTGACGTTGAAGAGGATGTTGGGGCTCGACAGCCTTTCGGTGAGGATTATCTCGCACTCGACAGGCACCATCGACCGGAACGCGGCCCCCTCTTCGCCTCCCGACGAATTTTCGAGCAGCGGGGCGAGCGAGGCGCGGGTGTTGTAGACGCCCGTCACGTCGAGCGTCGCGGCCATAATGTCGCCCGCCGAGCGTATCGAGCTGCCAGGCTTGATGTTGAAACTGCGGCTGATAGGGTCGTAAACCGTCAGCAGGTATGTGCCTTCGGATATGACATAGTCGCCGTACATGGTAAGTTCGCCGCTCGAGGGTGCGACGTGAATGGATATGTTGCCGTCGCCGCGGGCGCGGATGCCGTCGCCCGTCGAGGGGTCGATCTGTATCTGCAATTCGGTGTTGGGCTTCACGTCGAGGGCCAGGTTGACCGTCAGGTTGCCGCGCGCGGACTGCTGCTGCTCCTGCTGTACGCCCTGCTGCTTCTGCGAGCGGAAGACCACGAAGTCGGCAGCCGCGAAGTCCGACTTGTCGCCGAGGGCCACGGTAAATGTCGAGTTGTCGTCCGTGGTGGCCGTCACGTCGATCTTCACCCCGCTCCTGTCGCCCTTGACCGTGGCCAGCCCCGAGGCGTAGACCTTGCCGTAGAAGGGTTCGCCCTCGCGCGAGGTGGTGTTGAGGGCGAGCAGCCGTTCGGGCCGGGCGCGGAGCTCGTACTGCATGTTGCCGAAGCGGCCCAGTTCGAGGGCCATGTCGACCGTCGCGCGGTTGCCCTCGTCGTCGTAGACCGCAACGGGATTGAGGCTGAATACGTTGTTCTCGACCTCGATCGAGGCGTCGGTCAGGTGGTAGGGCACGCCGGTGAACTCGACCGTTGTGCGCATGTTGCGTACCTCGATCAGTCCGTCTTCCACCACCGGCAGGTCGTTGCGCCCCGTAACGTGGGCAATGAGGTCGGCGTGTCCCGAAGTGGAGACCAGCACCCCTTTCATGACAGGGTCGACGAGCGACAGGTCGATGTTCTCGAGCGAGAGGTCGGCGCTGTAACTGCCGTCCGAGGGGCGATAGAGCCCTGTTACCAGTCCGTCGTCGGTGACGCGGTTGCTGAGCGTGGCGCGTATGGCCTCCGAACCCAGGTCCCAGTCGCTATAAAGGCGCAGCGGAGGCAGCAACACGTGGTTGACCTTCATGCCGTCGATGTTCAGGTCGGCGTAGAGCAGCCCCTTGCCCAGTCCGGCCATCAGGTCGGCGCGTCCGGTGGCGGTGGCAGAGACGTTGTAGCCGCTGCGGGCTGCGAAGGCCGTCAGCGGCGAGAGGTCGAAGTTGCGCAGGCTGAGGCCGAGGGTGTCCGACGCGCTGCGCGAGAGTACGCCCCCGATGGAAAGCCCCTCGCCGCGGCTGTCGATCTCGAAGCTGTCGACCGTAACGCGGGAGGATTCGTATGAGATGTTGCGGACGGAGATGTTCCAGGTGCGGTCGCCGTCGACATAGCGCGAGGGGACGAGTTCTACGTCAATGCGGGACGGGCGTGTGGCGTTGCCGCCGTCGAGGCGCGAACGCAGCCCGATCGAGGCGCCCGTGCGGCGTTCGGGGTCGTCGTAACGCACATCAAGCGAGGCGAGGTACTCACGTGCACTGCCGTTGATGTTGAAGTTCGGGAAGAGGAAGCGTCCGTAGCCCAACTGTGCCGCATCTACGTTCAGCGTCAGCCTGTTACCCCTTGTCTGTCCCTCCAGCGCAATGTTTCCGGCCCGCAGGGCGCCAAGTCGGATGCTGTCCGAGCGGAGCGAAACATCGGCATGTTCCGTAGCTGCGTCGAGGGTTATGTCCATGACCGTCCCGCCGGCCACACGCAACCCCGGCATGAATATCCCCGCCACGTTGTCGGCCTGCTTGATCCTGACCTCGAGCGCAGTTATGCCGCCGGCCTCGCAGGGTTGCTTTTCGATCGAGGGGATGTAGTAGCTCAGCAGGTTGACCAGCGAACGGCCAAGCCGGGCGTAGCTCTGGTCGCTGCGCAGCCTGGCGTCGGCGAAATTCGAAGTGAGCGTCAGACGCTTGCCTCCGCCGGCGCTGCCGCTCTCGCTGCGGACGACCACAGGGCCGGTGCGCACCGAGTCGAGATGGTTGACGTACAGCAGCCTCTCGATGGTTGCCGTGCCGTCGAGTTCGTCGAGCGAAGTCCCGCAACCGTTGGCCCGCACGACGCAGCTCAGGGTCGAGACAGAGTCGCGGCTGTTGAAATTCAGCCTGTGGAGGTCGGCATGGTGGAGGCGCATGGTGGCGTCGTAGCATGGCGTGCTCCCCGTAAGGTCGAAAACGCCCTCGGCGTCGAGGCGCATGTTAGGGTCGTCGCAGGTGACCGTCCCTTTGTAAAGCCTGTTGCCGAGCGTGCCGACAAAGCCTACCAGACTGTATGTATATCCGTTGAAGTTCAGGTCGTAGAGCTTCGCGTCGGTTTCGAGGTTGAACTTTCCGCCGAGCCTCCCCTTCACGTCAGCCCGGAGCGAACCCGTGCCAAGCATGTCGCTGTCGGCCAGTTTGCTGAGGTCGAGGCGGTCGGCCTGCACGTTGCCGTCGAACACGCGCCCCTGCGGCGTGGCCCTTACCCTCATGTCGAGGGACATGCTGCCGCCGTCGGAGGTTTCGATGGCGGCGGCGGTGCGGAAGTCGCCGATCAGCCCGTTGAACCTGCCGCTCACGCCCAGCGAGTCGATGCGTTCGGCCATCGCCAGCTGCTTGCCGTCGAGCTTCCCCATCGTGACTATGGGCAGGATACGTCGCAGATCGCCTCCGGTGGTGGCGATCTTGTGAATATCGAAGTCGAAAACGGTTTTCGAAACGGTCGGTATGCCGCGAATGGCGTAGTCGAGCACGAAGCGGCTGTTGTCGCACACGGCGTTGCGCAGCGACCCTCGCATGTTGCGCACCGGCCCCTGCATGTCCGCGTCGAGGTCGCGCGCGACTATGTCCCACTTTTGCAGTTCGGGGGCGAAAACGCCCAGAGTGCGGAAATCGAGCCTCGATTCGGGCAGCAGCCGCGCGTCGAAACGCACGTCATACAGGAAGTTGAGATAGCCGCGCCAACTGTCGTAGAGCATGTTAAGCCGCTCGAAGCGCAGGTGCGAGAGCGGCGTGTCGATAGACGTATCGCCGAAGCGCATCCCGGTGTGGCCGATCCGGAAACTCTCCGAGGTCAGGCTTTCGAGCGTAAAACCGCTCTTTTCCGTAAACGACAGCCAGTCGACCCTCAGCGCAACCGAATCGTTGACCACATGTATGTCGCTAATCCTGAAAACAATATCATTCACTTCGAGGTCGGCAAAGTCGATGCACCCCTCGCCGCGCGGCTTTTTTGCCAGCATCTCCATACGGAAGCGCACATTCTCCACATCGAGCGACGCAACGTCGAGCCGGAACACGCTGCCGCCCTTTTTTTCGCCTTTTTTTATACGGTCGAATATCTGCGAGACGTTGAGCATTTTCGGCCCGCGTTCGCGCAGGTAGACAAGTCCATCTTTGAGCGTCACCCTGCCTAGAGTCACCTTGCCCGAGAGCAGCCCCATGCTCTCGACGCCCACGCGCAGGTCGCCGCCCCATATCAGCGTGTCGCCCTGCTGGTCTTCGAGATATATGTCGCTAAGTCTCAGTCGGCTGAACGGGCTGAACTCTATGCCGCCCACCGTGACTTTCGTGCCCAGCATATCGCTGAGCCATTGCGTGGCGGCCCCTGCGGCGAGCCTCTGCACCGGAGGCAGATAGATGAGCATCGAAGCGAAAAGCGGCGCCACAGCCACCCCCAACAGCAGCCAACCCACCACCGACAACGATATTTTCGCCCCCCTCTGCATCCATCAACCAACTATATTTTGCAAAGGTACAAAAACCATTCTCAATTACGAATTAAATTCGTAACTTTGTAAATTCTTTATGAAGCCCCTTATACTTGGAATAGAATCTTCGTGTGACGATACCTCGGCGGCGGTGTTGCGGGGTGGCGTCATGCTGTCGAACGTCATAGCCTCGCAGGCGATACATGCGCGCTATGGCGGGGTGGTGCCGGAACTGGCCTCGCGCGCTCACCTGCAGAACATTATCCCTGTGGTCGACGCTGCGCTGAAAGATGCGGGGACGACTGTGGCCGACGTGGACGCAGTGGCTTTTACCCGAGGGCCGGGACTGCTGGGATCGCTGCTGGTCGGGCTGTCGTTCGCCAAGGGCTTCTCCCTCGCGCGGAACATTCCGATGGTGGAGGTCAATCACTTGCAGGGCCATATCCTTTCGCACTTTATCGACCGTCCGGACGTCGACACACCCCACCCGTCTTTCCCGTTCCTGTGCCTGCTGGTCTCCGGCGGACACTCGCAGATTGTGCTGGTGCGCGACTATCTGGATATGGAGACCGTCGGCGAAACCATCGACGACGCGGCGGGCGAGGCTTTCGACAAGTGCGCCAAAGTGATGGGATTGCCCTACCCCGGCGGCCCTGTGGTGGATCGTCTGGCCTCCGAGGGCGATCCTGCGCGGTTCCGGCTGGCCCGCCCCTCGGTCGAGGGTTACAATTACAGCTTCAGCGGGCTGAAAACCTCGTTCCTCTATCTTCTGCGCGACAGCCTGACCCTCGACCCCGACTTTATCGAGCATAACAGGGCCGACCTGTGCGCCTCGCTCCAAAACACGGTCATAGAGATACTGCTCGACAAACTGGTGCGGGCTGCCGAGGCCTACCGGATCAGGGACATAGCCATTGCGGGCGGCGTTTCGGCCAATTCGGGACTGCGCCGCGCCGTGGCCTTGCAGGGCGAACGGCGCGGCTGGCGGACGTTCCTGCCGGAGCTGAAATTCACCACCGACAATGCCGCCATGATCGCCCTAGCGGGTTATCATCTCTACCGCGCCGGCCGCTTCTCGTCGCTCGACGTCACCCCCGCCGCCCGGGCAGGGGAGCTGTCCTGACAAAAACCTCGCAGGGCAATTAATGGCTGAGAGCCAGCGACTTTCGGCCCCGCACAGGCCGGCAGCCTTGCTGCCGGCAGCCCTCAGTCGGCAGCCTTGCAGTCGGCGGGCGCGAAGGAAGTCAATCCATCGCCATTACGCCCTTTGCCCGCGGCTTCGGAGACAAGGTTCGGCGAAGCGCACCCTTGACGGACGGCGGCACGCAAAACGCCATTTCTGTCACGATAGCCCATTCGCTATCATCAGTCCTTTGTCGAATGATAACTAATTGCAAATTCTAACTATCTTTGCGTCATGATACGAGCGATAATACCCGTTTACAACCGGCCGCAGGAGGCCGAGGAGATACTCGCGAGCCTTGCCCGCCAGAGTTTTCGCAACTTCGCGGTGGTGGTTGTCGAGGACGGTTCGTCAGTGGATTGCCGCGCGGTAGCGGAGGGGTTTCGCGACGCACTCAACCTCGCATACCTTGTAAAACCCAACGGCGGACCCGCCTCGGCGCGAAATTTCGGGGTAAGGGAGGGGTGCGACCGTTGTGACGACTTTCTGGTTTTCCTCGATTCGGACTGCATCCTCCCCGAGCGATATATGGAGACTGTGCGGCGTGCCGTGGAGGGTGGCACAGAGTTTTTCGGGGGGGCGGACATGGCCTCGCGCGACTTCTCGCCCATGCAGCGGGCTGTGAGCTACTCCATGACCTCGCTTTTCACCACCGGCGGCATTCGCGGCGGACGACGCGGCGGCTTCATCCCGCGCAGTTTCAATATGGGCGTCACCCGCCGCCTGTTCGACGCCGTGGGAGGCTTTTCGGACATGCGTTTCGGCGAGGATATAGATTTCAGTATGAAGGTGTTGCAAACGGGCGCCGAAGCCGTGTTGCTGGACGGGGCCGAGGTGTGCCACAAGCGTCGCACCGACATGCGCTCGTTCTTCCGTCAGGTGTTCCACTCCGGCATTGCGCGTATCAACCTCTCGCTGCGCCATCCGGGCTCATTAAAACCCCTGCACATTTTGCCTGCATTCTTTCTGGCAGGATCGCTCGCCTGCCTTGCCGCCGCCGCC
>JAIRQC010000139.1 GCA_031256675.1 Rikenellaceae bacterium | reverse complement strand
ACGAATAGCAGTTGTGTCGCCGCAACTGCGACCCGCGTTTGGACATGGCGTAAAGAATGCGCGTCACCCCCTCCGAAATGTTGTCCTTGATGAGGTAGCGCACGAAAAGCGTCGCGAGGACGATGCCAGTAACAGGGTATAGCAGAAATAGATAGCTTGCACTGTCGACGGCGAACCAACTCACCAGCCCCGTACGGATGGCGTTGAGCAGCTCCTCGAAAAGATAGACCCCAAACCCTGCCACCAGCCCTACAGCCACGGCCAACAGCATCATCAACTGTTTGTCCGACAGTCTCTTGGCCTGCAACATCAGGTAACGGGATATGACTTTCAGGCGGCGCATATTTTCGGCAGTGTTTCGGTCGGTTCGGTCGAGTTTTTACCGGGTTTCGGCAGGTCAGGCTTCGGCAGGTTAGGTTTCTATTGAGTTTCAGCAAGTCGGGCGGGTCAGGTTTCGACTGGGTGGCAGATCGGGCAGGTCAGGTTTAGGCAGGCAAGTCGGGCAGAGTTGAATCTCAGTTGGTCGGACAGAGTCGGGTTTCAGCAAGTCGGGCAGTCAGGTTTAGGCTGGTTGGGCAGCGGCGAGTAGGGCGGGCTGGACTGGCTGGGCGGCGGTTGCGAGCAAACGGCCAATCTGCTCAGAACCTGCGTATTCCCATTATTTCACGCACGCCGGCGACGGTTTTGGCTGCGCTTCGGCGGGCGCGTTCGGCGCCGTCGCAGACCACTTCGTGCAGGTATTTGTCGTTCGAACGGATGGCTTCGATCTTTTCGCGGATCGGGGCCACTACGCCTATAATGTCCTCAGCCAGTTCACGTTTCAGGTCGCCATAACGTATCTTGCAACTGTTGTACTGCTCGGTGAAGAACGTTACCTTGTCGGCCGGGGCCACGACTTTTAGGAGGGTGAAAATATTGGCTACGGGCTCCGACATCGGCGAATCGGGCGTCGTGGGGCCGCTGTCGGTCACGGCGCGCATCACCTTTTTGCGGATCTCCGCGTCCGTATCGGAGAGAAAAATGCCGTTGCCCTCGCTCTTACCCATCTTCCCCGTGCCGTCCAAACCGGGAATTTTCACAAGCTCTACCCCAAAATTATACGCCTCGCTTTCAGGGAAATAATCCACCTCATATAAAGTATTGAATCGCCTTGCGAAGCGGCGCGTCAACTCCAAGTGCTGCTCCTGGTCCTTGCCCACCGGAACCTTGTCGGCGCGGTGGAGCAGGATGTCGGCCGCCATGAGCACCGGATAGTTCAGCAGGCCGATATTGATGTTGTCCTTGTGTTTGCGGATCTTCTCCTTGAACGACGCAGTGCGTTCAAGCTCACCGACATAGGCGTGCATACCCAGCAGCAGCGACAACTCGGCGACCTCCGGCACGTCGCTCTGCACATATATCGTCGCAACATTCGGGTCGAGCCCCGCCGCCAGATATTCCGACAGCGCATTGCGCACGTTGTCATGCAGCGCCCGTGGGTCGGGATGCGTTGTAAGTGAATGATAGTCAGCAATAAAGAAAAAACATTCGGCGTCGTGCTGCATTTTCACGAAGTTGCGCAGCGCGCCGAAATAGTTGCCCAAATGGAGCTGTCCCGTCGAACGGATACCGCTTAATACTCTGTCCATAAATAAGTTGGTAATCGAGGCGAGTTAATCTCGCCCCATACATTAAAAATATCTGCAAAATTACACTAATTATCGGAAAATTGGCGTAATTTTGGGCAAATTATCTCTGCATGAAGACATATTGGAGGCTGCTGGGCTTTGCCAAGCCGATCGAAAAGTACGCCATTCCCTACTTTTTCTACACGCTGTTCTACGCGCTGTTCAACACGTTCAGTTTTGTGATGATCATCCCCATTGTCCAAACCCTGTTCGGTCAGGATGGCGGCGTGACCATCGTCAAGACCATGCCGAAGGTGGAGATGAGCGGCGAATTTCTTGAAAACTTCCTCAATTATCTTATTTACAGGATATTCGGGGAGAGTTACAACGTGATGGACGTGCTGCTGTTCTTGAGCCTTTTCATCGTGACGCTCTACTTTTTCAACAGCCTGTTCCGCTATCTGGGCCAGCGCACGATCGAGTACATGCGCATCAGCACGATGCAGCGACTGCGCACCGACGTGTTCGATAACGTGCTGAGCCTCAATGTCGGATATTTCAGCAACGAACGCAAGGGCGACATAATTTCCAAGATTTCGTCCGACGTGCAGGTGGTGCAATATTGCATAACCAACACGCTGCAAGTGGCTTTCCGCGATCCGTTCCTGATCCTCGGCTACATGATCGCGCTGGTGGCCATATCGTGGGAGCTGACCATCTTTGCCGGGCTTTTCCTGCCGCTCGTGGCATGGCTTATCGGCTCCATTGTCAAACGGTTGCGCAAGTCGGCCCTCGAAGCGCAGGAGAATTTCGGCCAGATGGTCAGCCTGCTGGACGAATCGCTCACCGGCGTCAAGGTGATCAAGGCCTACAATGCTACCGGATTTATTTCCAGACAGTTCCATCGCATTAATGCCCTTTTGGCGGACATTCATCGCAGCATGGCGCGACGTCAGCAGCTGGCCTCGCCCGCGAGCGAATTTCTGGGCATAACCGCACTGGTAATATTGCTGGTATACGGTGGTTCTCTGGTAGTTAAGGGGTCGCTGTCGGCTAGCGCGTTCATCGCCTATCTGGCCATGTTCTCGCAGATTACCCGGCCGCTGCGCTCGTTCACCGACGCTTTCGCAAATATCAATCAGGGCATCGCCGCCGGAGGTCGTGTGATGTCGCTGCTCGACACGAAGTCGACGATCGTCGAACGCGAAAACCCTGTCGTACTCAAAGAGTTCGCCGACAGGATAGAGTTCCGCGACGTGCGGTTTTCATACGAGGACAGGGAGATTCTGGGCGGCGTCAGCTTCACCATAAACAAGGGCGAGACGGTGGCGCTGGTCGGGCCGTCGGGCGGCGGCAAGTCTACGATTTCCGACCTCATCCCGCGCTTCTACGATCCACAGGCGGGGCAAATACTCGTCGACGGCGTCGACCTGCGCGACTATTCCATTGATTCCCTGCGCAGTCAGATCGGCGTCGTATCGCAGGAGACCATTCTGTTCAACGACACCATCGAGAACAATATCCGCTTCGGGCAGACCGAACCATCTCTCTCCGAGGTCGAAAACGCCGCACGGATAGCCAACGCCCACGACTTTATCATGGAGACCGAGGGCGGCTATCAGACCAACATCGGCGACCGCGGCGTGAAACTTTCGGGCGGTCAGCGTCAGCGACTTAGCATTGCCCGTGCCGTGTTGAAGAACCCGCCGATACTGATCCTCGACGAAGCCACGTCGGCGCTCGACACCGAGAGCGAAAAGGTGGTGCAGGAGGCGTTGGATTCGTTGCTGGAAGGGCGCACGTCGCTGGTTATCGCGCACAGGCTGAGTACGATACACAACGCCGACAAGATCATCGTGGTGGACAGTGGTCAGATTGCCGAGAGCGGTACCCACGAGCAGTTGATGGCCATAGGCGGCATTTACAGCAAACTTGTGAAAATGCAGCAGCGGGAGAAAAAGTAGGGCAGTGGAGGGGAGCGACGGCCAAAAGGGGGTCAATAGGCAAAACCGTAATCGGTGGATCGACCCGCCGACCGTTGCCAGCCTGCCGACCGCCGACCGTCGCCAGAGCTTGATAACCAGTCTGTCTGTCTGTCTGTCTGTCCGCCGCCAACCCGACAACCCAATGCCCGCCGACCCGCCAGTTCAACAACCCAGCAAGGCAACCGACCCAATAACCCAACAACCGGCATGGTTGTTGGGTTGGCTGCCTTGCTGAGAACGGGTTGGGTTGTGAGGCATGAAACTGTAACGGGCAGGCTGCGAAGTTGTTGGATCGTAAAGCTGTGAAACGTGAGATTGCGGGTTGGGTTGCGACGCGTGAAACTGTGAAGCGATCAGGCTGCGGGTTGTTAGATCATAAAACAGTAACAGGCAGGCTGCTAAACGTGAAACTGCGAAGCGGCGAAGCGGGCAGGCAAGGCTGTGAAATGTGATGCTGCGAAGTTGTGAACGGCTGCGGGTTACGGAACGTAAAGCTATGAACGGGCAGGCTGCGAAGTTGTTGGATCGTAAAACTGTGAAACGTGAGATTGCGGGTTAGGTTGTGAGGCATGAAACTGTAACGGGCAGACCGTGAAATGTGAGGCTGCGAAGCGTGAGGCTGCGGGTTGCTAAACGTGAAACTGCGAAGCGGTTAGGCTGCAGACTGCGAAGCGTGAAGCCATGAACTGGCAAGCTGTGAAACGTGACGCTGCGAAATGGGCATGTTGCCGCAGTTTATTCCCAGTAGACTATAAATCCAAGTTTCTTCTCTGCGCACCAGAGCCAGAGGCGGCTATTGGCCATTTTCTGCGCCTTGCAGTAGTAATTGCCGCTTGGAACGTCGCTCGCCACAGAAGTTACGGCAACCGTAAAACTCTCTCCCACAACAGGGTTTGCAGTCAGGCGACACCGCAACAAAACATTCCGCGCATCGTCCTGTATCCGCGTATCGCGGGCAGATGGAAGCAGGCCCAGTTCGTGTGCCTGCTTGTCGAAGGCAAACAATGCCGAGCCATTATCGTTGTAAACCCCTATCTCGTCTTTTTGCAGGAAGCCTCCGCCGCCTGTCGACGTGCTGTCGTCGTGCTCCTCGCAGCCGCAGAACAGCCCCGCAACCGCGAGGGCCAGCAGCAACATAACCTTTTTCATCACTGTACCTTAAAATATTTGACAAGTATCTCTTTCGTGCCGTCCTGATAGTTGCACACCGCCCGCACGACATGCTCGCCCCGCGACGGGGTGATCGTCGTGACGCTCTGTTGCGCGTTGTCGACGAACCAGTCGACCGACGAGGCAACCTTGTACGTCTTCACCTCGAGCGTGATCGACGCTCCGGACGAATAACTGCGATCGATGTCTATGTAACTGTCCGTAACGGGCCTGTTGTTGGGAGGGGCATTGTCCTGCGAGAGGGTGAAGGTGATGTTGACGCCGTTCCGGACTATGTTAGTCAGCTTGTAACCGAGTGAATTCCAAGACCATGACACTAACTGAGGATCGGTGTTGGGACCGAGCGACGTGGCGTTGTAATTGGGAAAGAAAAATATGTCGGGGTTCAGGCCGACGGCCGATTCGGGCGTCGGGTAGCCGTTCTTGCCGCCGGACTTGGCGCTCAGCACACTCATGCACTCGTGCAACGGATAGCAGTTCACCTCGTTGTCGGCCCACATTCGGGATGCTTTCTTGCCGGAGACGACGATATTGTCAGAACGGTCGTAGTGATAGACAATAAGACCTTTGCAGTTGCTGCCGCCCAGTTTGGAGTCCCACTTGTAGTTCGGATTGCGGTTCTCGAAGAAGTAGCGTTCGCCCTGCTTGTCTGTCGGCAGATAGTACGCTTTGTCGGTGGAGGAGTTCAGCGGCGGCAACTCGACAGTTCCGGCCATCGTCGCCAGGTTGACCTCCGTGATCCACCCCGCCTGCCAGCGTTCGAAGGCGGTGAGCCCCGCAGGGAGGATGCCGTCGTAGTTGTAGTTGCCGCCGGACATCAGCGACAGTACATCGAGGCCGAGCGAATAGCCGTTGTCGGTGTAATCGGTGTCGTACATGTCCTGCAACCCGAGCGTGTGGGCAAATTCGTGGCAAACAGTGCCTATCGAGGTCATTCTCACCTCGCCATTGTAGGCGTCATAGTATTTCGTCAACTCCGACGCGCAGGCGTAACGGTCGAGAGTGCAGCCGTCGACCACCGTATTATTTGGGAATACATATGCATGGGGCCAGATGGTGTCGTCGTCGCCGCCGTCGGCCTCGCCGCGGCCGGCATAGAAGATGAATATCTGGTCGATGAATCTGCCGTTGGAATAGTCGGTGGCATACTGTGTAAAATCTACGCCGGCTGCGTTGGCGGCCGTGATCGCATCGAAAGCCATCTGTTGCGGTCTGGCGTCCTCACCGTCGGCGTTGTTGGCCCCGTAATATGCCATGTTGTGGGAGAGCGTCACCGGCCCGACCACGTCGAACGTCGGCACGAACCTGCCACCGGAGTTGTCAGTGAAATAATCTTTGGCGCTGCCATGCCCATTGTTGCCGCTGTAACCGCTCTGGTTGAGCATGGCGGTGAACTGGGCGTTGGGCGAAGCGGTGACGAAACTCTTGTCGGTGAAGTTGACGAGGATCACCAGCAACCTGCGATTGTCCACATCGGCGCGTGTGGCTGGCCGCGGCTCCCGCGTCGACTGCCGAACTGCGAGCTCTGCGCGCCGTTCGGCAGCGCCACGGCGGGCGGAGAACGCCCCCATGTTGCGCGGCTTGGCGCTCAGATAGCGCGCCGTTTCGGGGTTGCGGGCAGACGAATTGCTCGCACGGAAGCGCGAGGGCTGCATCGAACCGTCGAAAAGCTGGTCGGCGTAGTAATAATTTTTGTCAGGCCCCTGCATTACGTCGTAACCGTCGAGCGTCGTGACCCAGTGGCCGTACTCGTCGCCGTGGAGGCGGATTGTCAATTCCGAACCGTCGGCCTGCTGCACCTTGACAGGGCGGGAGTAAGCCCCCACCGCAAGACAGTCCGACGCTCCGAAAGTTCCGGCCAGCAAAAGGGCCGCTATTGCGAGTTTTCTTTTCATAAAAGGGTTTATCTCAGTTCCGTTATCGGGAATGTGTCCATGTCGTTGTAGTCGAGGTTCTCGCCGCCCATGCCCCAGATAAATGTGTAGGAACTTGTGCCGCAGGCGGAATGGATGCTCCACTGGGGCGAGATGACCGCCTGTTCGTTCGCCATCCAGATGTGGCGCGTCTGTTGCGGCTCGCCCATAAAGTGACAGACGGCCTGACCTTCGGGCACCTCGAAATAGAAATATACCTCCATGCGGCGGTCATGGGTGTGGGGCGGCATGGTGTTCCAGACGCTGCCGGCCTGCAACTCGGTCATCCCCATCTGAACTTGACAGGTCGCGACCGTCTGGGTGACGATCATACGGTTGATTATGCGGTGGTTGCCGGTTTCGGGCGCGCCCATCTCCATCACCACGGCGTCGGCTTTGGTGATCTTTTTGTCGGGATAGGCGGTGTGGGCCGTGGCGGAGTTGATATAGAATTTTGCAGGACGGGCCTTGTCCGCGCTCTCGAAAAAGACCTTGCGGTCGCCGCGACCGACATAGAGCGCCTCCTTGCAGTCGAGCGTATAGCTCTTGTCGCCGACCGTGACCTTGCCGCTGCCGCCGACGTTGATAATGCCCAACTCGCGTGCCGAGGTGAAGAACGGGGCGCGCAGAATGTCGACCGCCTCGAGCTCGAGCGGCATGTCGGCGGGCACGACCCCTCCGGCTATCATGCGGTCGTACATCGAGTATGTGAGGTTTATCATCCCGGGAACCATGACGTTTTCGATCAGGAAATGGTCGCGCAGAGCCTCGGTATCGTATCTGCGGGCGTCGTTGGGATGGGCTGCAAAACGGATTTGACAGTTCGTTTTCATAGTTTTTTTCACCTCCTGTGGCATCCGGCCTTTGGACTCTTCCGCCCTCGTTATTCGGCGGAAAAACCCGGCAAACGCTTAAATTTTCTACGAAAGTACGGCTTTTTATCCGGAAAAGCAAGTATTGCGAACAAAAAAGGCCATATCAGAACTTTCCGCCATTGCAGGTGTGGGTTTGTCGGGCGGGAAACGCTCCTCCGCGGCACGCCTGACAAAAACAGGACAGCCGCCCCTGATGCGAGGCGGCTGTCCTGTGAAAATGGTTCCCGTGAAGCCGTTCATTCGGGGAACGGCGCGGTTTACTGCATATTGTACACGTAGAGTTCGGCAAGGCACATGTCGCCTGCCCCGACGCCTACCGAAGTGATGGTCGGGCCGTTAGTGTTGGGGATCTTTAACAGGATATAACGTGTCGTGTACGTGGTGGGCAGGAAGATGCAGTCGCGATAGCGGTCTGTCACCGGCGAATTTGTGCCGTAGGAGACCTCGCCGATCTTGGAGAACGACGGATCGTTGTACGCTACGCCGTCCGTGGTCAGTGGCGTTATATAGTATTCCAAATCCCTGAGGAATACGTTGTTACTTCTGCGCACGGAATAGAGGCGGCTGAACGTCTTGGGCGTTTGCATGTCGATGAGCAGGTAATATGGGTACGGGGCCACGTTATCCCCCCACTCGGCATTCCAGAAAGTGGTCTCGTTGTTGTCCACGATACGGCTGGCCGGATAGCCTGAATTGACGGTAGAGGCCCATACCGTCCATCCGCTGGTGGCAGAGTTGTATTTCGTCCATGAGTAACCGGAATAGATGGTTACGGGCGACGAGGTGATATTGCTGCCGTCGGTGGTGTGCGCAAACAGCTCGGTCTGGCCCTGGGAGACGAACGTAACCACCCCGCTTGCATTGACGGTGGCTATTGTCGGGTCTGCCGTGGAGTAGGAGAGGGTCTGGTAGGTAGCCGTGGTAGGCAGGACAGAGAAGAACGAGGCGCAGTTCAGAGAAGCGCCGGTTGGTACGGCCGCCATGGTAGTTCCGACCGTGATGCTTTGCGCAGGGAGAATGACCACGCTGACGGCGCACGAGCTCGATTGCCCGTCCGCAGTGGCGGTGATGTTGGCCGTACCCACGCTTACGCCGGTCACAACGCCCGTAGCGCTGTCGACAGTGGCCACCGTTGTGTCGTCGCTAGTCCACGTAACGGTTTTGTATGTCGCGTTTGTCGGCAGCACGGTGGCCGAGAGGGTGAACGTGGTGAACAGGCCGAGTTGGTAGGTTTGGTTGTCGAGCACGACGCTTGTAACGCGGGTGGGATTGACGGTCACGACGCTTGTGGCCATATAGGCCCCTGCGATGGCCGTGATCGTTGCCTGTCCCGGGCGCAATGCGACCAGACGACTTCCGGACGAGAACGTGGCAACGGTCTCGTCGCTGCACAGCCACGTGATGCTGCCGCTGCTGGTTGCATTCTCGGGCAGCACCGTCGCCACGATGGCGAGCGTGTCGCCGTCGAACATGGCTATCTGCGGCTCCAGCGAGATGCTTTTGACCGCTACGGGCTTGTCAGTATCCTCGTCGTTTTTGTCCTCTCCGCATGAGACGATCGACAGTGCGCACCATGCGAAGAGAAGGCTTCTGAACAATATTGAGTGTTTCATCTGTGTGTGTTTTACGGTTAGACGGAACTGCTACTGAATGATATATGGAAATATCTCTGTAAGGTTGACATTACTTTGTCTATTGCTATTGGCGAACTTCACCATCAGGTAGCGTGTGGAGATCGGCGCAGGGCTGATAAACGTTTTCGAGGTTACGGTACCCGGTTCGCTGGCGAAGTCGACCCCTCCCCACATCGTCCACGACCACGAGCCGTCCGTGTTTTTCCATCCGGGGTAACCATTGGTAGCAGAGGTGCCTGTGTCGATTACTTTTGCAGGGACGTCAGGATAGTAGAATTCGATAACTCTCGAATCGGTTGTGTTTCGCCAAATCTCTAACCCGTTCATTTCGGTTACCTGTTTGAAGTCGATCAGTATATAGTGAACGCCGATCGTTTCGCCCGAATGGGTCGTATTGTTCGAATGCCAGCCGCCAACGCTTCCCGAAGAATCGAACAGTCCGAAAGGATAGTAACCGTAAGTTGCGTAGGCGCTGCAGCAGTAGCATATGTTCAGGTAGGCGGCGTTGCGGAACACGATTGAATCGGATACGGAACTGCCGTCGCGGTTGGTCACTTTAAGGATGACGGTATCCGCGTGCATGGTTGACATGTTGCCGGCCGAGCTTGGCGTATTGTAGGTCAGCAGTCCGGTCGCCGCGTCGAGGGTGAAGTCGGTCGAGTTCGTGTGGTCCACCTCCGAACTCGCTACCTGATCTGCGGTGATGGGGGAGAGCGAGGCCAAGAGTATGTCATTCAAATTCACCGGACGGGTATCGCCGCTCGTCCTGTTATACATGTAGCGGATCTTCTTGTTGGGGGCTACCCTCACGCTTGCATTTTCGTGTACGATCACCGTTGCCAAAGCCGTAGTATACCCGTTGCCGTTAGCAGCGACGGCGACGATCTGGCCCGTGCCGCCGCACAGGGCGACGACGGTTCGCTTGGCCACGTCGACGTCCATCACTTTGAACCCCATGTTGAGCCCCCCTGTCGAATAGATGCTGACGGGACGGCCTGCCGGCACGGTGGTAATATCGAGATGGAGCGTATCGCCTGCCATGAGGGTTATGGTGTCGTTCACGGCGTTCGCAATGACGATGGAGGCAACATTGGATTTGGAGCCTTCGTCCCCGTCATTCTGGCAGGCCGCAAAGAGTGCGGCCAATGCCAGGGCAAATAACAATCTTACGTTCTTCATAGTTCTGTCGGTTTATTATTGTCCTACTGTAAGTATCTGATTGGATGTGTCCCACGTAAAGCCGAGGTTCCACGGCGCGGGGTTCGGGTTGTATTTGCCGGCGGCCTTGTATTTGACCATATAGGCGCTGGGATGTTTGCCCGTATGCTCTTTTACTACGTTGCCTGCGCCGTCGTTCAGTTTCCAGTAGCCGAGCAGCCCCTCGCTGTCGGGACGGACATTGTACATGCTCTCCCTGATCTGATCGGCGGTGCGCGCCACCGTCCAGATGCGTAACTCGGCGGACTGTGTCGTAGCCCGCGAGCCCGCGTCGCCGTTGTAGCCGCTGTTAGCCGCCGCCGCACCCCAAATGAAGCCCGAAAGGCTGTCGGGGAATATCAGCTGGGGCAATGTGGTATCGATGCTGGTGGTCAACATGCCGTCGACGAAGCATTGCAGCCTGCTGTTGCCGAAAACGAACGCCACATGATACCACCTGTCATATTTCAAACCTTCAGCCGGCGCGCCGCTTATCGACTCGTTGTCGCCGTTGAACTTGACGTTGAACGCGGCTGTCGAAAACCCGTTGCCGCCGCCTTCGAGACGGGTGTAGATCTCGCCCTTCTGGGGGTCGCCGCACGGATTGAGCAGGTCGTAGTTGTGGGCTGCGGTGAAATCATTTTTGAACTTGATCAAAAACTCCATCGTGTAGGCGTTGAAGACCAGGTCGCCGCCGCCCCAGCTGGCTTTGTTGAACGGCAGGAAAAGGTGCCTGGCCGTCGACGCACTACTCCCCTTGTCGAATTGCAGCACCGTGGCGCGCGGGGTGCGCCTGACGAAATAGATGAAGGTCTCCGAACCGTTCAGCACCCCTGCGCCGTCGGCCGAGGTGAGGGTTACGGGCACTGCGAATATGTTGCCCGTCTGATCCAGGGCCTGCGTCAGCGGCACGACCTTAAGCTCGGCAGCGGCGCCGACAGTCCCTTTGCGGATGACCACCTCGTCCGAGACGAGACGGAAAAAGGGATACATTGCATACGTCTTTTCGTAACGCCTGTTGAACTCTATGAGGGCCTCCTCCGTGACGGCAAGCCGTACCTTCACATCGCGTTCGTCGTTCTTGCGGGTCATCTTGACCGGCACGGAGATCGTCACGGTGTCGGTGCCCTCGAAATACTTGCTGTCGGCCTTTGTTATGAAGCCGTCGGGGATATAGACCTGGTTCTCGGTGACGGAGCTGTTGACGGCGTCGTTGCAGCCGGTCAGCGAGAGCGTCGCGAGGGCGAACAGCGTCGCCCATGCGATATTGATATTCTGTTTTCTCATCGTCGTCGTTATTTATTTTTGACATTAGCAGGGTTCATCGCCTGTATCGCCTCGCGCATCCACGGATACCATCCGGGAAACTTGCCGTCGGTGCGTTTGGCCGCGTATTCATATTCGACGTGATAGGCGCCGCAGCCGCCGCTGCGCTCGTAGCGCACGCCGTTGTACACGGGCTGCCACAGGGCCATGCCCAGCAGGGAATTTACACTCCCGTGAAATTCCGACGCATGTGGAACGCCGCCCTGGCCGCCTCTGCCCCCCTCGTAATCCTCGGTCATCACCAACATGCGGACGATCGAATCTACGGACATTCCGCAGGTTTTGATACGATTGACCGCCTGCGAACACCTGTTGCCCCCCGTATTGAGGTCGGTATAGCTTCCGCACCTGTATGACTGAATGACAAGCCAGTCAAAGCAGCGGGCCATTTCCGGAGTGGGGAGGTTGCAAATGGCGCCGTCGATCACGAACAACTTGTCGGTACCCGACTTCGGCCCCATCATCTTGCTTATCTCGTCCACATAGATCCTCATCCGGTCCTGGTACTCCACCAGCGTGCCCCTGCTGCCCCAGCCTATCTCGTAGTCGATGTCGTAGCCGTCGTAGCCCAACGCCAGCACCCGCTCGCCAACCCAGCGGGCGTATTTGCGAATAGCGGACTCCTGCTCGGGAGTACATAATGCGGAATACATGCTGTGCTGGCCCACGCTGACCGAAGCTCCTTTGGGATCCAGGTCGCCCACCCAGCCGAACGAGTTGATCCTTGCGGTGTCGAAGTTACCGATCAGGTCGGTGGCGACGATCCTCATCCCCTTGACCTTCTGGACATATTCCATGTCCTTTTTCTTGGCCTCGATGACGTTGGGAGTGTTGCCAGAGTAGTCCCAGCCGCCCCACAGGCTGACCACGTCGAGGCTGTCGGGCAGTCCGGCCATTGTGCCGTAATTGTAGCTGCCGACCGCCGACCAGCCGCCGTACCATGCCCACGAGATCTTGCGGTACTTCATCGTAGCCTTGAACAGGCGCAGGTTGGCGTAATACTCATCGTCGAACCCGCCCCCTATGGGCACCTCTTTCGGCTCGAACGCAGATTCCGTCTCTGTCCATTTTTGGCAGCCTGCCAGCGCCACGAGCGCTGCGAGGCATATCAATATCTTTTTCATGTTCTTCTGTCTTTTAGTTTGTCTACCAGCCTGCTTTCGGGTTCTTTGCATCCCACCACAGACGAACGCCGTAACCGTCGCGGCCGCCCAAATCGCGCGTGACGGCGTCGAGGTAGTTGGTCGGGTTGTTGAGCTGCTCCGACGGGCCGTAAGGTATGCGCGAAGCGCCGTGGGTGGAGAGGGTATTGTCCGACGAGCGGTTCACCGGCACGTTGAAAAAGCGCGGATAGCCCGTGCGGCGATGTTCAGACCATCCCTCGAGCCCCAGCGGGTAGAGGGCGATCCATTTCTGGGTGATGATGCGCTCGAGTTTCGTCTCGACACTGGCAGCGTCGTCCCATTTAACAGTGATCGTACTGACGGCCGACACGCCGTTGCCCGGGTCGTCGGTGTAGGAGGCCTGTGTCCTCACGTTGTCGACCAGATAGGCGTCGGCTGCGGTGCGCGCGAGCCCCCACTGCTCGAACGACAGGCGAATGCCCTCGTTGTAGCAATCCTCGGCAGTGCCGCTGACGACGGGAAGGCTCCAGTTGTGACATGCAAGGGCCTCCGCTTTCAGGAACGCCACCTCGGCGGCGGAGAACAGCAGCACTGGGTCGCTCTTCTCGACGCGCGGGACAGAGAAGTTGTCGCAGGCCCAGCTGTGGCTCTGGATGGCGATGCCGACGCGCATGCCGGCATACCTGCCGGCGTTGCTGCCGGTGGCCACGGGCACGAAATACTTGTCGAGGCGCGGATCCTGGTAGCCGTTGAGGTAGGTTATCAGTTCGGCTGCAGCGCGGCTGTCCTGATAGTCGTTCCACATGATATGGAGCGGATTGGTAACGTTCGAGCGTGTTATACAGGCGATGTCGGCGTTCGATTCGATGACCCCGCCTTTGGCCGGATCGAGCGCTTCGGCGGCATACTGGGCCGCCTTGACCGGATCGGCATACGAGATGCGCAACGCCATGCGCAGTTTGAGCGAGTTGCCGAAGCGTATCCATCGGCTGAAATCGCCACCGTAAACCACGTCGTAGTCTTTCAGCGACGATATTCCCGAGTTACTTGCAACGTAGTTTCTCAGACCGTCAAGCGCCGCGTCGAGGTCGGCGAAGAGACCGGCGTAGACCTCCTCCTGAGTGTCGTAACGGACGTAAAGCGCCCCTGTGCCCTCCTTGATCTTGCTGTAAGGCAGCGGGCCGTACATGTCGGTCGTTCGCTGTACGGCCGCCACGCGCAGCAGTTCGGCCCACGCCCATGCGACGGCGGGCACTTCGCCCTTGTCGTTGAGGTTTTTGATCTCGAACCATGCCGAGTAGACATTGGTCATCTGGTCGTTGAACAATGCGTTGAGCCAGTTGTCCGGAGCGTTGAACACGCCGAAGTTCTGAACGTTCCAGTCGCTCTTGGTGATGGTCAGGTAGCGGGCATAGGGCTGCCCTGTGAGGTTTTCGTTGAACTGGTAGGCGTTCGTCGAACTGCATATGACGATGTTGGTCTCCAGCGCGAGGAACCTCTGGCCGATATTGAAAAAATGGCCGATCGACTGGCTCCCGTTGGGTGTTCCGTTGCTGTTGATGTCTGCGAATTTATCGGTGCACGCCCATCCTGTCGATGCAATGGCGGCGAGCAGCAGCAGTCTTTTTTTCATAATGTAAGTCTGTTTAGAAATCAAGTTTTACACTGAAACCGAACGTCCGTGTGGAGGGCTGCATGAAGTAGTCCACACCCTGATAGGAGTCGCTGGTCGAGGCGGTCAGTTCGGGGTCGAACGGGGCCTTGTTGTAGATCATCCACAGGTTGGAGCCCACCGCGGCAACGTTCATCTTCACCTTGTCGGCGAACCATTTCGAAGGCAGGCTGTAGCCGATACGCAACTCCTGCAGGCGAAAGTTGTCCGCACTGTACAGATAGTATTTGTATATGCCCTGCTTGCCGCCGATGATTTCGTACCATGTTCTCGCGCTTATCTGTCCGTTGCCGATCTGTTTGCCGCCGGCGTCGCGCAACTCAGCCGAGGCCTTCGACACGCCGTAGGCGTCGAGCATGGCCTGTGTGCGTGAAAGCACAAGCCCGCCGGTGCGTGCAGTGAACAGTATGCCCAGGTTGACGCCGTTCCACGAAAATTCGTTGCGGAAGCCGAAACGCCATTTGGGCATGCTGGTGCCCATCTTGACAAGTTCGCTGGTGGAGAATATCTGCCCCTTGTCGTCGACATTGACGTTGCCGTTGACGTCGCGTGCAAGTGTGGTCGTCGACCAGAAGTCGCCAAGCGTACCCCCTTCGGTGAGGCGTATCATCATCGAACCGACGGTGTTGCGTTCGATGATCTTTTTTGTGATCACCTCGCCCGTCTGGGGATCTGTGCCGCTGCCGAGGTCGAGCACCTTGTTCTCGTTCCAGCTTGCCGTCAGCGACGGTTCCCAGCCGAATTTGCCCCACTGTTTGCGGTAGTTCGCGGCGAGCTCGACGCCACGGTTCATCACATTGCCGGTCTGTATCCACATGTTGTTGTAGCCCGAGCCGGCCGAAATGGGAATGTTTATCGTCTGATTGAACGTATTGGTGTGGTAATAGGTTGCCTCCATGCGCAGCGAGTTGTCGAACAGGCGAATGTCCACGCCGCCCTCCCACGAGCGCGTCTGTTCGGGTTTCAACTCTCCCGGAGGACGTGTCTTGGTCGGCTCGAATGCCTGAGAGTTGGCAGGGTTGTAAGTCCATGCGCTCCAGAACTGGGGCGGAATACCGAGGCCCACCCATGCCAGCGAACCGCGAACTTTGAGATAGGAGATGGCCTTAGGCAGGTTGACTAGTTCGGAGATCACGCCCGATGCGCCGACCGATGGGTAGAAATAGTCCTTCCTTTTCACATTTGCCACCGCGAGGGTCGAACTCCAGTCGTTACGTCCGGTGAGGGTGAGGTAGGCGGCGTTCTTCCATCCGATTTCGGCGCTTCCGAAGACCGACTGTATCTGTTTGCCGGACGGGGCCCCGCCGAAGGTGCCGGGTTGGAACAGGTTTGTTTGCTGGAACAGGTTGGCAACGTGTTCCAGCGTGCCGCCCAGGCCGTCGGTGATTGATTTCCAGTCCTGGAGGCTGGCGCCAGCAACGGCGTTGAGGCGATAATCGCCGAACGTCTTGTCGACTTGCAGGATGCCGTCGAGATAGAGCTGGTTCTCGGTCAGGTCGGTCTGGCGATAGTTGCCCGTCAGGTTGCCTTTCGAATTGGTGCCGGCCAGCAGTCCGGTCGTCGTGGCGTAGAGTTTGCGGGTATTTCGGGCGTTGGCATTGTCGAGACGCAGGCGCACCGAGGCGGTAAGCCAGTCGAGAACCTGATAGGACACCGACGGGTTGATCACATAGCGTTTGCGTTTGTGCTCGAAGAGGTTGCGATTGATTATCCAGTAAGGGTTCTGCATGGCCATGCCCTTGTCGCCATAGTCCCAGTTCTGGACATAGATGTTGCTCACATCGTCGAACCGCTCGAAGTTGCGGATGTAGTCGAACTCCTCGCCGCGCGGGAACAGATAGACAGGCACCAGAGGATTGAAATACTCGCCCTGGGCCACGAGATTGCGGTCCCACTGCTGCATGTAGTTGAAACTTACGTCGAGCGTCAGCTTGTCGTTAAAATACTTGCCCGTGTTGCGCACGTTGAAGTTGTAACGCTCGTAGTTGTTGTTCTGGATGATGCCCGCGGCGCTTGTCGCCCCGACCGAAGCGTAGGTATAGTTGCGCTCGGTGCCTCCCGAAAGGGATAACGAATGCTGAACGGTAGAGCCCGTGTTGAAGAAGTCGCGAGGGTTGTAGCTCGACTTCTTGCGCAACTTGCCGCCCCAGCTCTCGAACGCCCCCATATCGTTGCCGTAGGTGTTCTGGAACTCGGGCATGATGTACGGCGTGGCGAATGTCGTCTGGTTCGAGTAGGAGATCCGGGCGTTGCCTGCCGCGCCTTTTTTCGTGGTGATCAGGATGGCCCCGTTGGCCGCATTCTCTCCGTAAAGGGCTGTGGCTGCCGCGCCGGTGAGGGCGGAAATGCTCTCGATGTCCTCGGGGTTGACGTCGGCAATACCTTCCGAGCCAACCTCGCTCTCGAACTGGTCGGTCAGGCTCGAGCCGGCAAAGTTGTTTATCGGCATACCGTCGATCACATAGAGCACGCTGTTGCTCTTTGCAATGGAACGTGCGCCGCGCAGCGTGACACGTGTCGCCGTACCAACGCCGCCGGAAACCTGCTTGATCTCCAAGCCGGACACCTTGCCGGCAAGCTGCGTGACGAAGTTCTCGCTCTTGACGGCGTTCAGTTCGTCGGCCCCAACTTTCTGCACGTTGTAGGCCAGGGCCTTCTCGGAACGTTTGATGCCGAGGGCCGTTACGACAACGTCGTCGATGGTGGCGGCTTGCTCGGCGAGCGTGACGCTGAAATTACGCGCCGCCCCGATGGCAACCTCTTTGGTCTCCATGCCGAGCATCGAGAAGGTCAGCGTCCGTGCGCCGTCGTCGACCACGAGAACGAAACTGCCGTTCTCGGACGAGGTCGTACTTCTGCCTGCGCCGCCCTTGACGGAGACTATTACTCCTGCAAGCGGATCGCCCGCCTGATTGGTGACGCGGCCCTCGACAGTGCGTGGCGCGGATGTCTGTTGGTTCACCGCTGCATTCTGGGCGGAGGCGCTCTGCACCACGCCAATGCTCACGGCAACAAGGAGAAAGGCGTTTAACAAGGTTTTCTTCATGTTGTTTTTGTTTTTGAAATGGTTGGTTTCATGAGTTTTTTTACTCCATGCATGGATGTTTGCAAATCATGTGGTGATACTCACAAATAACGCGATGCTGACATTCAGCGCTTTACGATATGCGGCTTTTTAATGCGGATTTGTTAATTGCGCCGCCGTCCCGGGCGAAGCGAGCGCAGGGTCTATCCTGGTTATTTCATTGGAATGCCGTCTGTCAAAGAGCTCAGGCCCTGTTTCCGCTATGTTCCTTCCGTGCAGCGCTTTCCGTTCGGCTCTTTTCCGCCCCCTGCATGACGTATTGAGTTCCTGTAAATTATTTTTCGATACGGCGTTCGGGTTGCTCGCGGTCGTTGCTGCACTCGTCCATGTTGAAGTTACATATCATGTCGCAATGCCATATTTCGATTACAAATAAAAATAAAAATAATGATATAACAAAATTTTTTTCGCATTTTTTTTTGCGATAGAATAAGAGATTATTTTATTTTATCAGCGGGAAAAATCAGTCGTTTTGCGATAATGTCCTGTCAATTAAGGATATTATTCTGAGTTTTCCGGCATCTGCGAGGCCGGCGTCCGGCAGTCACTTCGGGCGCATGGCAGTACCCATAAGCCGTTATGCCGTTCGCCCGCGGCTTTGTGGGGCGGGTCGAGCCCGAAGTTGGCCGGCATGACATTTTTTGCACACCATAAAATAAAAAGGCCAGGATCATCGATCCTGGCCTTTCGTTAGCGTAGCGTTACGGTTTTATCTATGGAATGTGGCTTTGCGTTTTCGGCTGTCGCTTTCCATTGCGGCGGCAACTGTCCAAACGTTGATAGTCGGTTCCTTTTCAGCAGCAGGATAACGCAGATTTTCCGGCAAGTGCGATCAACGATTCAACCGCTGCGGAACGCCTTTTGCAATTTGTTTGTGTCAGGCGGGCGAACAGGGAGCTCAAAATGCCGCTCATCCTGATCGTGTGAGTTATTTCAAGCCCATCGGCCACACTCTTCAATCGTATGAAGAAAGTTAATTGCAAAGCGGCAGTTTACTTTCGTCGGCAAACATCTTCAAATAAGCACATTCTGCAATGGTGAATTTTGTCTTGGGGCTTCCGACAGATTTAAGTATTCCGGTTGCGCCGACTAAGTATTTCTGTTGCGCTGACTTTGAAATCACCTGAAAGTGAGGAATATTCGACCTCCTTGTCCCATACTCTCCGGTTCTCGATGTCAGTCCATATCTTCCAAATGGCTTTGCGCGGTGTCTCGGTTTTGAACTTTATCTCTGTAATAGTCATATCTTTTTTGATTTATGTCACATTTCCATACAAATTTTTCACACGGCAAAGCGTTTCGTTCCTGTTATCCCAAATAAAAAAAGGCCAAAATCATTGATTTTGACCTTTCGGTAGCGGGACGGGGACTTGAACCCCGGACCTCATGATTATGAATCATGCGCTCTAACCAGCTGAGCTATCCCGCCGTAATTTCCTTTTCCGCCCGACCGTGCACGCACCGTGCCGAAAAAGCAGGTGCAAAAGTAACCATAATTTTTGTTCCGGCAAATTTTCCGACCCAAATTTTCTGCCGAACAACGGCAAATTTTCTCAACCAGAAGTTTTACAGCGACGCACCGAGGGCGTCCACAACCATCTGGACATTGATTGCGTCCTTTATAACCACACGTTTGTCCTTGTCGAGCAGATAGATGGACGGAATGGCTTTCAGGTCGTAGAGCTCGCCGTCGCGGATGGCCTGCCGCTTGTCGTAGGAGTAGATCCACTCTTTGGGGAAAGTGGCCGCATAGTCATGCCAGGCGGTCATGTCCTCGTCCGGGTAGAGACCAAGTATGACGAGAGATCTGTTCTCAAGCAGTTCGCGGATCAGCCCCGAAGAGGTCATCTCGTCCATGAAGTCGCGGCAGGCATGACAGCCGGGGTTGTTGAAAAACAGTATCGTCCAGCGGTAATGCAGGTCGTACATGCGCCCCTGCCGGCCCGAGGCGAGCGTATAGACGAAGTCGGCGGCCCGCTCGCCCGGACGGTTTTTCAGTACCAGCCGCAGGCGGTCGGCCAACCTGAAACGCTCCGTCTCGTCCATTGCCAAAGAGGCGCTCTGATGCTGCAACACAGGAATATACAGCTCCTCGTTGCGCATCGGCGAGTTGGGGTCGTAGAAGTAGTGTTCGAACAGGGAGGTGAAAAAGTGGTATGTCGCAGTGTCGGCCTCTATGCGGTTGAGCAGGGCTGTGAGGGACGCCCGCGACTTGTCCGGCTGCGCTATCCCCAGGAAATACAGGTAACTGGGGAATATGTCCCGTTCGAACTTCTCGGAGCGCATCACCGAGGCGTCGGCGAAGTTGTAGCGATCCCAGTAGTGCGCCACCAGAAAATTGGCCCTCTCGACGGGCTCGACCAGTATGCCCGGCACCTCCGGCGTTACGAAGTCGGGCGTCCCGACCGTCTTCGCCCCTCCGCCTCCGCAGGCCGCCAAAGTGCAGGCCGCCAGGGCAAAAAAGATATATTTCATCATAAATATATGCGAATTAACCGTTGAATGGCGGCCCTGCCCGGGGTTGGCCGGGCCGCCGGCTTATGCGACGCCGAAAATGCCTCGCCGGATTGCTCGCCATTTGGGTTTGCAGTGGCGGCGTTTCTAAATAAGAGAGCAAAAACCGTGCAATGACGTTTATTCCCAAACGTCGTGATACCACGCAAGCGTCCGGTAATAGGGATTCCAGCGCACGGTGTTGGTGGCCTGATCGAAGCGGTCCTGCGGGACGTGCATCGTCAGCCCCGAGAATTTCGCCTGGACGAACGCAGGGGCCGAACCGTTGGAGGTTTCGGTGGCGCGCTTGTAGACGACAACCTCGTCCAGAGTGGTTTTCACCAGTTCGTCGAGCGGCCCTCCGGTGGTTACCTTGCTCAGCACGTCGCCCATGTCGTAACCGAAGATCAGGCTGCGGTTGAAATAATACTGCGCCTGGTCGAGGTTGATCGTCATGAGTTGCGGGCGGTAGGCGGAGACCGCGGCGCGGGCCACGCTGCGAAGCCAGCCTAACTTGCTGCAATCCACGATGGTATATGTCGGGACGTGCCACAGGTTATAGTTGGGGTAATCTTCGACATACGTATCGACGAAGGCGGCCCAGTCGATGGCGTTGCCGTCGAATATATAGCCGATTATTTTGTCGTAAGGAAATCCGTTGCTCGGGATCTCGGCCACCGATGCACCGAAGTAGCGGCACTTGTTGCGAAATTCGTAGGCCACCTCCACGCAGCCCACGGCGCAGGCGTCGAACAGTACCGCCTCCACCGGCAGGCCGTCGGGAATGGTGCGGGCCAGCATGTCCACGTCGATCGCCGCCCCCGACGGATAGCCCCCGACGGGATACTGCGACCCGAAAGCCCTCTTGGGGGCCAGCGTCCCTGTTATGTTGACTGCCGGCGTCCAGCCCAAGGCGTGCGACGAGAAATCTATGACGTAGCTGTCGGCCGGAGCGTACTCGGTCATGTCGACGATCGCCTGCCGGATGACGTTCGGGTCAACGTCGCTCTGTCCGGCGGGGTAGGTTTTGAGCACCTTCTGAACGCCATGACCCTTGCTCGGGTCGTACTGTACCTCGATGAGCTGCGCCGCATTCGCCGACAGGCTGTAATAGATCAGCACCCGCCCGCCGTTTAATGTGGTGTCGGTCAGTCCGTTGGTAAGCTCGAGCGCGTCGATGTGCATACTGCTTGCCAGGGTGTTGTTGCCCGCAAGGTACAACAGGTATGTGCGCCAGACCTTCCCTGGCGTCGGCGTTGGCAACTCACTTTTCTCCTTGCAGCAGCTCAGCAGGGCGAACGTTATTGCAGCGAATAGCAGTTTTTTCATGGCTTTTTCATGTATATGCGTCCGAAATCGAAATAATAGCCCCTGACGGGGCCGTTCCTGACCAGCAGCGAGACATACTCCACCGTGCGCGAGGCGACGAGCCGCCTGCCGGGATGGAGCCCCATCGAGGTCAGCGTCTCGATGGCGTTGGCGAAATATATCACATGCCACGGCGAACGCTCGGCGAGCCCCGTGCCGGAAGAGGTTATGGTATTAATAACGTTGCGGAGGCGAAAATAGTTTGTCCGCTCCATTTTTTTATCGCCCAGACGCCCGTACGCAAAAGTCAACAGGTTGATAACCTGCAAATTGAACGGTTCGGCATCGAAAACCCTCTCGCCGAGCGAAACAAGTTCGGCGCATTGGGCGCTGTCTGGCTCAATATTTGCAGCGAACCTGTCGAGGAGGTCGTTCGTGGCTGCCGGAGCAGGCGACAGCGGACGGTAG
The DNA here is from genome assembly GCA_031256675.1 of Rikenellaceae bacterium. GTDB lineage: Bacteria > Bacteroidota > Bacteroidia > Bacteroidales > Rikenellaceae > JAIRQC01. The sequence continues at coordinate 1,604 of JAIRQC010000139.1, read as the reverse complement.
CTCTCCTGGAACGGGTAGCCGTAGTAGAGGCAGACGAACTCGTGCGCCGTGAGGGTCGTGTCGCCGTCGCGGTAACGGGCCATCAGGGCAGGGTAGTAGAGCGGCGAGTATTGGGAGCTGATCTCGCTGAGGATAAGGTCGTTGTCCGGCGCCGTCGGGGTTGCCTGCGGCGTTGCCGCCGTTGCCGAAGCCGTCGCCCGGGTTGTCGCCGAAGCCGCTACCTGAGCCGTCGCAGGAACCGTTCCCGGGGCCTCGACGGAACTCGCAGGCAACGCGAACAGCAACATTATCGACAGCAGCATCGGTCTCATATCTCAACAATTACGTCGCAAAGATAAGTAATTCCTAATTAAAAAACAATGAATACGATTCATTTAACTACGGAGGAGTTTTTAGAGCGGGTCGCGGATTTCGAAAACGGCCACAAATGGGATTATCGCGGCGTCCGGCCGGCCATCGTGACATTCTATGCCGACTGGTGCCCCTATTGCCGCGCCATTGCGCCCGTGCTGGAGCAACTGGCCCGCGATTATGACGGGCGGCTCGACGTTTACAAAGTAAACGTCGACACCGACATTCTGGTGGCCGTCACCTACGGCGCAAACATCATACCGTCGACCCTGCTTTTCTGCTCAGGGCACAAACCGCAGATAATCAGAGGCAAGATAGACGCCTCGGAGATGGAGCGTACTATTGAGCGCGCCTTCTTCCGGCACGCCGTCCAGTCGAAGCGCGTCCCTGCGGAGATCAACGCCTGATCCCGTTCGGCAGCGGGGCGGCGGGGTGGTCAGTTGACAAAAACGCCAGATCCGGTTCGGCGGCGAGGCGGTGGGAACGGTCAGTTGACAAGCCGGCTGGTTTCGCGATAGTTGCCGTCGTCGGCGTAGATGAACAGCACTGCGCCGCCCTTGAGCAGGTCGATCACCCGCGCATTGTCCTCGGCAGGCACCGCCGGACAGCCGAAGCTCCGGCCCAGCCGTCCTGCGCCTGTCAGCGACCGGTCGACATAGTCGGCGGCGTGGATCACCAGCGACCGCGAACGGGCATTGTCGTTGATTCCCTTCTCCAAACCGTTCAGCAGCAGCGAATAGCCGTTGCGGCGGCTTTGGTATGCTGTTTCCGTCAGAAAAAATCCGAGCGAACTTTTGTGCGAGCCCGACTTGTTGGAGAACGACGTGGCGTAGTTGCCGCCGCTGCCCTTGCCGTGCGCCACGTAGGTGCTCATCACGATGCGGCAGCTGTCGAGGTCGAGCACGAAGAACCGCTCTTCGGTCGAGGGCTTCGAAAAGTCGATCAGCGCCAGCAGGTCTTTTTTGCGCCCGGCTATCTTGCCGTAACCGGTATATGCCTGTTCGAAAGCGCGATAGCTCACCACCGAGTCGAGCCCCATGCTGTCGTAAAGCGCACGGCAGGGGTCTGCCGGCATGACATGCGGCCCGGCAGTCCCAGCGCCCCATGCCATCGGCAGCCACAGCAGCGCGATCAGCAGCAACGTTTTTCTTATCACGTTCACGATACGAAAATGCAAAATGTTTTACTATCTGTTTCCTGTCTATTTCTGCGTTATGTTTATGTTTCCCGATATTGTTCTCAGGGCGACGCTT
>JAIRQC010000132.1 GCA_031256675.1 Rikenellaceae bacterium | reverse complement strand
ACTTACCGGGTGGTCGTCTCGACCGACCGTACAACGGCAGCCGCAGGTAACCACGACATTCCAGGCTGTAGCGTGGCGAGAGGATCCCGTAGCGGAGCGGTTTGCAAGGGCCGCGCCTGCCATATGTCTCCGCCATACGGGGTCCGTCAAACGTCGGGTAATATTATAAGGCTGCGTAAAGTACGCCAGAGGAAAAAAATCACACAACCATTTCCCCGCGAAAACAAACTCGAAACATCTGTTGCCCCTCGCAAACAACCTCGTAGCATCCACCTGCATGCAAATGAAAATACCTCCGAAAATCACAGCTCATATCCATTTTCCCGCCGTATTAGAATGACGGTGGCGAAGCTAAGGTCTGCGCGAAGTTCACCGGCCAGTATACCTACCTGATCGCACTTGTCGATGAAACACAGGTTGATATCTTAACCAAGAGTTATCTGACAAATGCAAAACGGGCTGTCCGTGGAAAATAGAACCTAAAAAAGCGGATTTGCAGCCCGTCATTCGGAAATATATCTCGAAAAGTCTATCTTTGCAGTCGGTATGAGCGGGTTCGGAGAAAACAGGCGGCATTTTCGGCAGGCATATTGTGTTACTATCCCGCGCAACAGCCAGCCACTCACAGGCCCGACAATTCCGCACTCAACCTCAAAGGCAAAACCCTGAGTATCCTAACGCCAAACGCTGCAACTAAATAACCTTTTCCCTTACATCAAAAGCAACACATCGAGCCCCGCCGCAACTACTGCAACTACTGCAACCTCCACCTCATCATCCGCCACCTTTCCTTTCACAAGCACAATCTCCTCCTCAACAGCCGCAACAATCATTTAATCCGCTACAACAACCGCACACACATCCACCACCCACTTCCTCAACGACCACAACAATAACAACCTCAACCTCAACAGCCGCAACCACCCTCACAACAACAACTTCCACTGTAAGCCCCATCCTGCAACCTGCTTTTTTACCCCCAAACCGAAAAACTCTCAAAGAGTTTTGCTATATTTGTGGCGATGCTTATTCCCGAGATATTCAGGCGCAGGCCTCGACGCTTCGTTTACAGGCCCCTCTATTTCGACCCCCTGCGGGAGGAGCGACCGGAGAGCTATGCGCCGGGGCAATATATCCGTCGCCGAAAACTCGCGCCGAAAAAAAGACGACCGGCCAAAGGACTGCTGTGGGGCTCGGCGGCCGTCATAATATTGATCATTATCCTGCTGTCATGTCGAACGTCATAAAACTTTTGCCGGACAGCGTGGTGAACCAGATCGCCGCGGGACAGGTCGTGCACCGCCCCGCCTCGGTCATCAAGGAGATGATGGAGAACTCCATCGACGCCGGAAGCCGCAACGTGCGGGTCAATTTCCGCGGCGCAGGGCTCGAAATGATACAGATCGCCGACGACGGCAAGGGTATGTCCCCAGCCGATGCGAGGCTCGCTTTCGAACGCCACTCGACCAGCAAGATCGGCTGCGTGGAGGATATGTACAGCCTGCTTACGTTCGGCTTCCGCGGCGAGGCGCTGGCCTCAATAGCCGCTGTGGCCGAGGTGGAGCTCCAAACACGCGAAGCGGAGAGCCAGCTGGGCACCAGGATAGCCATCAGCGGCGGCAAATTCCTGTCGCAGGAGAGCGTCGCCACGCCCGAAGGGACACAGTTCGCCGTGCGCAACCTCTTCTATAATACCCCTGCACAGAGGCGGTTCCTCGACAAGAGCTCGACCGAGGAGCGGCATATCATGGCGGAGTTTAACCGCGTGGCGCTGTGCCATCCGGAGGTGGCTTTTTCCCTGTTCAAAAACGACGCTCCGCTGCTCAACCTGCCCACGGGGACGCTTAAAAGCCGTGTGGCGGCCATTGCCGGACGTCACACGGCGGCCACGCTGCTCGACGTATCGACCACTACCACGCTGGTGGGCGTCGAGGGTTTCGTCTCCTTGCCAGAGGGGGCCAGGCAGCGCAACAGCGACCAGTACCTGTTCGTCAACGGGCGCTATTTCCGCAGCGCATACTTCAACAAGGCCATCGTCTCGGCCTTCAACAAGCTGATACCGACAGGGGCGCAGCCGTCGTATTTCATATACCTCACCGTGGCCCCCGAGCGCATTGACGTAAATATACATCCGCAGAAGACCGACATAAAGTTTGACGACCAGAGCGCTATCTGGCAGATAATCAATGCCGCCGTGCGCGAGTCGCTGGCCAAGACGGGCGTAGTGCCGATGATGGATCTCGACCCGCAGAGCGACGTCGAGATACCCGTGCGCAGCAGGAATTACTCGGATTTCCGCATTCCTCGCTCTACGTCGAACCCCGATTACAACCCCTTTTCCGAACAGCCGGCCACCCGCGCCGTTCCGGCCGACGCGCCGCAGGAGGACGAACTCTCGGTCATGGGGTATATTGTCGAACCGGAGGCGGTGCAGGGACGCATGGAGATCGAGGGCGAGGCCATCTTCACAGGGCTGCTGCCGCTGTCGAACCGTTACGCCGCGGCCAACATGGGCGGCAATCTGGTGGTGGTCGACATCGTGCGGGCGTGGGAGTCGATCCTGTTCGACAAATATCGCGTGTGGCTTGACGGCGGCAGCAGCGTCAGCCAGCGGATGCTCTTCCCCGAAGAGATAGCCCTCTCGTCCGACGACGCGATGTTGCTGCGTGAGAGCGAGGCCGAGCTTTCGGCCTGCGGCTTCGAATTTGAGTTGCGGGACGAACACACCCTGCAAATCTTCGGCGTTCCGGCCGATTTCACCCCCGGAGCGGCCGTCGAACTGCTCTACGACATGCTCGACGCCCTGCGCGACGAGAGCAGTCTGCCTGCCGCCGTCAAAAGCCGCCGTCTGGCCATGACCATTGCCCGCTCCGGCGCAGCCCTCAAAACCTGCGGTCACGACGAACTCACCCAGATGCTCGTGATGCTCGACGGCTGCTCGCATCCCAAGCACACCCCGTCGGGCAAGCACATAATCCTTGTCATCGACGAAGAGGAGATAAAAAAACGGATGAGGTAGCCTTCCGAGTTAAATGATCCGCCTTACCCGCCAGAGGCGCAGGAGGAGCCAGCCCCAGAGCATACCGCCGACATGAGCAAAGTGGGCGACGCTGCTGCTGGTGGAAAAAACGCCGAGGAGGAGTTCGAGAACGCCGTAAATTATGACGAAATATTTGGCCCTCATCGGGATCGGCGGGATGATGAGCATGATCATGGCGTTGGGGTGGAGTACGCCGAAGGCGAGCAGGATGCCGAATATGGCCCCGGATGCGCCGACGGTCGGAACGTTCCACATCAACGGATCGAAGTGGCTCACCAGCAGCTGTATAAGTCCTGCCCCCACGCCGCAGATCAGGTAGTAGGTCAGGAATCGCCGCGCCCCGAGGTCGTATTCGAGCTGCCGCCCGAACATCCACAGACCGAACATGTTGAAAAACAGATGAGTAGTCCCGCCGTGCAGGAACATGTAGATGATCAGTTGATATACATGGAAATGGTGGCTGTGCGAGGAATAAAGCGCCAGTTTCCATGACATTTCGTTCCCGAAGGGCAGCAACGTCTGCACCAGGTAGAACAGTACGTTGACAATTATCAGGTTCAGCGTCACCGACGGCGTGCGAAAATAGCTGTTCAGTCTCATGGTTATAAATAGTGTTTTATATATTCTGTTTTCTCAGCCCTTTTTTGGGTCTATTCTTCGGGTCTCTGCGAGGCGGCAGCCCTGAGGCGCCTCGCCCCTTTTTTTAGTCTATTTTTCATGTCTATTTTTCAGGTCCCTGCAAGGCTGGTGGCCCGAAGGCGCCTCTGTGAGGCCGGTGGCATGGTGGCGTCCCTGCGAGGCCGACTGGCCGGAACCACGGCGCGCATGGCTGTTGCCGCTTGCCGTTACACCCTTCGCCTGCGGTTTCGGAATGGCATATGATTGCGGTCCCGCGCCGACCCTGTCTCCGATTCCGATCCCAATCCTGACCCCGACCCCGACCCGCGTCGACAGTCAATAAAACTATCTGATATTAACGGTTATCGCGTCGGAGACGTTTTCGCCACGGACTTCGATCGTGTTGGGGCCGCGGCGCAGGGTAACGTCCGGCCAGACAACAATGCCGTGATCGGCTTGGGCGACGCCGACGGATGCACCGTTCACGAAGAGCTCCGCCGTGGGCTGGCCGGTGTAGGCCTTAATTTTCTGAACAGACCCGGAACGGAGTGCGTTGCGCCGCTCGGCAATGTAGACGAAAGGGACTGATGGGTTCCAGTTGGCTTTGTAGAAGTAGTAGGCGTCCTTGCGGATGCGACGGTCGAAAGTTATAAGCCCCATGTCGTTGACCCCGTGCGTTGCGCCGCCGACGTAGCCGACCGACCCGTACTCGAACAGATCAACGAAACTGCCCCAGAGGAACGAACCTCGCAAAGCGCGGAAGTAAACCTCGTGGAGATGGGTCTGCCACTGCTCGGGATGCCAATTGGAGGTGTAGAGCGGTTGGGCGGGGTTGCTCTCCTGCTGAATGGGCGATCCGCCCGCGCCGTAACCGATGCCGGAGGCGAGGTTACGCCAGCCATGCCCCAGCTGGGCGAGCCACAGGGAGATGTCTTCGGGCGAACCCTCGCGCCAGCCGAGATGCTGGTTCCAGACTATGAGGTCGGTTATGAAGTTGATCTCGCCGTCCTGGTTGCTACCGGCGACGGTCAGGCGCGACGGATCCTCCTTTTTGGCCAGGGCGTTGAGTTCGTGCAGGTAATCCAGCGGGTTGTCGCCGCGCAGTGAGAGGTCGGAAAATATGCCCCACATCACCACCGACGGGTGGTTGAACTGCTGTGCGACGATCTCGCGCAGTTGCTCGCGTCCGTTGTTCATAAAGGGCTGCGAAGCGATGAACCCTCTGTCCATTATCGAGTTGCCGCCCATGAGCGGAATGTCGCTCCATACGATTATCCCCGCCTGGTCGCACAGGGTGTAAAACAGCGGATGGTGCGGCACGCCAACCACGCGCACGGCGTTGGCGCCCATTTCGACAATGGCGGCGAAGTCGTCGCGAACGTCGGCCTCCGAGATCGCCGGACCTACGACGGCCCTCTCCTGCCGAATCCGAACGCCGCGCACCGGACAGGGTTTGCCGTTGAGCATCAGCCCGTGCTCGCCGTCGTAACGAATGGTGCGGAAGCCGGTCGCCACCGCCGCCGAGTCGCACACCACACCGTCTTCAATCAGTTTGACCCCTACGTTATACATGAACGGATTGGCCGTGCCGTTCCACAATCTGGGTTTGGCTATGGCGAAAGGCAGCTTTATGGTCGAACTGGCGGCCACCTTGACCTTGACGCTCTGGGTGAGCGTCGTGTCCGTCGGCGTGCAGATGGTCAACTGGGCCGTAATGCTTTTCTCCCTGTCGGCCACGACGCTCACCTGCACCTCGCCCTCGACCCGCTCTTCGGAGACATTGTTCTGCACGACCCTGACCCCTCCCGCTCCATAGGGGTTGGGCGATATGGCGGTTTTGCCGTTGGCAACGATGAGTTCCACGCCGCGCAACAGTCCGCCGTAGCAGTTCATGTCGCCGGAGGTGGGCAGCACGCCGAAGTCGACGCCATTATTAACGCTGGCCATCAGGTGGTTGCGTCCCTGCCTGACGAGCGATGTGATCTCAATGGCAAAGGCGGTGTAGCCCCCTTCGTGCCGTCCGGCATAGCGTCCGTTGACGAACAGGTCGGCGACGAGGTTGGCCCCGTAGAATTTGAGCCACAGTCGTTTGTCTTTCCATGACGAAGGGACGTCGAACTGTCGCAGGTAGCTGCCCATGCCGCGATAGTAGTCGGCCCTGCCGCTCAGCGCATCGCCGCTCCACATGTGTGGCAGGTTTACCAGTGGGGCGTTATCGCTGTTGGCAACCTCCTGCGTGAAAAATTTCCAGTCGCGCCCCAAGTCGACGCGCTCCGCCCCCTTTGCATCCGTTGTGCACACCACGGCCGCCACAGTCGCTATGGTTGCTATGGCCGTTACGGTTACCGCGGTTGCCGCGGTTGTCACTGTTGCCGCGCTCGCCGACAAAATCACACATCGCCTCATCATTGCTGTCCGGTTTTATGGAAAATCCATCCAAATTCTCAGGTCAGGCGGATTCTGTGGCAAAGATAATGCTTTTTCGTCACACTATTTGGACGCAAGCAAAATTCGAACCAGCAGGTGAATAAATGCAGGTCAGTTCTAAATATTATGTGATTCCTGGCACACAGCCGACGAAAGATGTACGAGCTACAGGCTAAGTGCGGTCTTTCGGCCTATAGCTGTGTTCTTCCAGCCTTGCGGAGCAAGGTCGAAAGACTCTTAGCAGCCCTATCGTGCGGGGCTCCCGCCCCGCACGGGTTGGTGGTGAGCGTCACGGGACGATTGGTTCGGCGCCGATGAAGTCTTCGTCGCGGAACGCCCATAGGTAGGTGTATACACTCTTCCTTTCATTACTCGAAAGAACAATGTAATTTTCATAATCAAAAATAGGGTCAGGACGAGTTCCGATATTGTAATTATAGATATTCCTATAAACTATCTGATTAACCCCATTAGAGATTACAACTGAATCACACATCTTATATCCTCCTATTCCTGACATAAAAAATGGCGTTCTGCCGTTATAACCATTGTTCCAGTTAATCGTTCCTGCGATAGGAATCACAAACGTTGAATCGATCTTATCTGTATGATAAGTTGTCAACGCGAGTTCCCATTGCGTATTATTTTGATAAATGAATGTAGCACGAAGATCACGACATACAGTACACCCCGTTACGACAACAACCATAACAATCCCGCTCGCAATATATTTGCAAGTTTTCATAATTTTGCCCTCTTAATTTTGAGTTAACCCCGGTTTATACGCATACCCCATGATGCCTCGATTGACCAACTCCGTATAGTTGCGGTCGCGGAGTTTCTTGGTACCCCACCAATTCCAGACCCATGAGGTTACGTGACGATAAGCAACTTTGTTTTCGCTGGTCAGATAACTGATCCCCATGACTATTTGCTCATTTTCAACACGATATTCCTCAATCAGATAGAGCGGTATTTTGTGCGTGCCGCTGTATCTGCTCAGATAGAATTCCACGCCGAGGTCTTGGAAGTTATCGCGGGGTGGGTGTATGTATGTGTAACTGTCAGGAAGATAAGCATAACCGTTGTAAAAAGTCGATTTCTGAAAAGATTTCCATCCTGTGCCAAAGAGCACTCCCCACAATCCTGACTGTTTGACAGGCGGTGGCTCGCTTTTGAAAGCATAGAACGAACGCGGGTCGTCCATGCCAAGATGAGTGTAGGACTCGCAATCCTCAGTATCGTTAACATATTGGATGTCATGATGGTAAGTATAGTATTGGCAGGCATAGAACGGAACTATCGACGCACCAGCAGGGACAGTAATCGGAAACTCCGCCACGCTTCCATAGCCACCGTAGTTATTCTTTATCTGCGCACAGAGTGTCATGTTGCCGCTACCCTTGCATGGGTACAACGAGACTTTATTGCCGTTTCTCGAAATAACCTGCACGGCATTGAGGTCATTAGGCATCTCCTTAAACACCCAGCGGTCTATCGGCAGTCGGATGTGATTTGTTGTTTTCATGGTTGTAAGGTTTTGGGAACCCGTGCGGGGCGGGAGCCCCGCACGGGTTGATGGTGAGTGTTTACGGCACGTTACTGCGCTTTCATGGCACGATTACGACACGTTCAAGGCGCAGTCAGAAGCCAGTCACGGGACGATTGGTTCGGCGCCGACGAAGTCCTCGTCGCGGAACGTCCAGAGGTAGGTGCGCTTATATTTTTTGTTCTCAGTAATGGTATAAAGCTCTTCTTGATAGAGAGGATCGTTGTTTATGTGTCGATGGACAACATAATGCGTCCCATTTGACACAATAATTGAGTCAGAAAGAAGACTCCCCACCCAAGAAGGAGGTGGAGGGGGGGGGGTATCACTCATATAGCTAAAGTTATCGTGGTATGATTCTCCCACGGGAATTGCAACATAGAGCTTTTCTTTTCTTACAACTACTCTTATTGTAATCTCCGTCGAACATTCGTTTTTGTAGATATACGTACTTCCAGCCATATGATCACATCCTGCTAAAATAAAGCACACAACAATCCCGCTCGCAATATATTTGCAAGTTTTCATAATTCCACCTCCCTTAATTTTGAGTTAAACCCGGTTTATATGCACCCCCTACAACTCCGTGATTGATAAGCTCCGTCCAGTCGCGGGCTGCGCCCTCGGCGTCGGTCATCCTGTCCTCCCAGTGCAGCAGGTGGCTCACGCGAACCTTGACCCCCTCCAGCGGAATAGTCCTGTCGGCCAGGTCGTCATAGTATTTCACCGGCGGCTGCTGAGGGCCTTCCCCCAGCAAATCCTTCTTCACACATGAGCCGAGAAGTAAAAATACCCCCCCATGTTAAAATCCTAACTTTCGCAGATGTTTTCATACGCTTTGGTTTTAGGAATTAATATCACACCGTAAAATTAAAAAAATTATTTCGGAAAAACAAATATGCTCACGCAATAAAAAACCGGTTTCTTCAACAAAATTCGCTACTTTTGCAGTTGAAAATAGGCCGTTGTGCGATTTTTGAAACAAACAAGGTTGCGAAATGAACTGTCTGGAGAGCGAAAATATCCGTTTGCGGGCGCTGGAGCCTGAGGATGTGGATGTGATGTACCGCTGGGAAAACGACGTGTCGGTATGGAGGGTGAGCAACACAACTGCCCCATATTCGAAATACATGTTGCGCGAGTTCGTCGAAAACCAGCGTCACGACGTATTCGAAACGAAGCAGTTGCGGCTGATGATCTGCACGCGCGCCACCGGACGGCCGGTCGGGGCGGTCGACCTGTTCGACGTCGACCCGTACAACCGTCGCGCAGGGGTCGGAATCCTAATCTACGAAACACAGGACAAACGGCACGGCTACGCCTCCGAGGCGCTGGCGCTGATGATCCTCTATGCGTTCCAAACGCTGATACTCAACCAGCTGTACTGCAACATCACCGCCGGCAACATCGCCAGCATGAGCCTGTTCCGCAACAAGGGCTTCACGATGGTCGGCCTCAAAAAGGAGTGGATCAAAACCACCGCCGACTGGCAGGACGAATACATGCTGCAGCTGATCAACCCCAAGAGATAGGGAACTTATGGCCTTACCTGTGGCAGCGCGTCGATCTGGCGGTGCCCTCCGTCGGGCGTCCGCTCGAAAAAATAGTGTTTCAGGCCGTTGGTAAGCATGAGGTAACGGGCGCGCACAACGCTGTTGTACTTCACCGCCTGCGCCAGCACGTCGCCGTCGAGCGTCACATCAGGGGCCTTGCATTCGACAAGCAGCAGCGGCTCGCGCGAGGTCGAGAAGCAGACCACGTCGGCGCGGAATGGCTTGGCCCCCAGCATGAAAGCGTACTCCTGGACTATCAGCCCCCTGTCCATGCCCAGCTCCGACACGAGCCACGCCGCCAGACGCCGCCGCACCCGCTCCTCGGGGGTCGCCGGCAGCCACATCCTGCGCAGATCGTCCCACAGCCTGCCGTCGCGCTCGGGAATGTCGCACGGAGGGAAATTCAATTTGGGTTGGCTCATTTTTTGCTTACATTTGCAGTTTGGAATATCTCTGCAATAATACGGAAAATTTATGAGACGGCTGGGTGCGGTTCTACTTTTTGTCGGAATGGCGTCGGGGTTGCGGGGCCAGTGGGCTCCCGTGGGACGCGAGAGTGTGGGCGGCGGATGGCTGCCGTTCGGTTCGGCGGCGGAGGCTATGGCGGGCGACGCTGCCAACTCGGCCTACGTGCAGTTTTCGGGTGGCGAATGGCAGGTCAAGGCGCTCGCCTCCGCCGCCGGGGTCGAGGCGGCGGTGAAGGAGGATGCCGGCTGGACTAAAAGCGACGGCGGGGCGGTGAAAGGGGCCGTGGTGCTGCTGCGCGGGACGTTCAAGAGGCCGTTCGCATGGATCGACCGCGAGCAGCTGATCCGCATCGAGGGAGCCGACGCGCCTTACGAGGTGTATGTGGGCGCGCGGAGGGTGGGCTTCAACGCCTCGCCGCGCGTGGGGGCCGACTTCGACGTGACCAAAGTCGCGCAGGAGGGCAACAACACCTTGACGCTGGCCTTATATACCGAACTGGCCGAACGCAGCATATCGGGCGTTCGCGGCGAGGCCTGCGCTCCGACGCGGGTCTGCACCTTCTCGCAGCCTGTGGTGCGGGTGCGGGATATTCTGACGTCGACGGCAGTCACCGACGGCACGGGGGCGCTGTCCATCGGCGTAATCCTGAAAAGCAGCCTGCTGGGAGCGCGCGAATCGGAGGTGTACTATGAGCTGCTGGGGCCCGACGGCAGGATGGTCGACAGCGGCCACAAGGGCGCGACCCTGCGTTTGCGGGGCGAGGACACGGTGCGTTTCACCGTGACCATTCCCGATGTAAAAACCTGGGGCCCGGCCAGTCCGCTGTTATATACGCTGCAACTCCGCACGCAGTACGAAGGACGCTACGGCGAGCATCTGGCCCTGCGCGTCGGCTTCCGGAGCGTGGCTGTGGCCGACGGCGCGCTGGTTTTGAACGGCCGTCCCCAGCCGCTGCATATTGAAGAGATGACGCCCCCTGCCGACGCAGCTTCGGCCGCACGACTGTTGATGCAGGCTCGTTCGCGCGAGGCGAACATGATCGCACTGCGCGGCTATCCCGCCACGGCCGACTTCTACACCCTGTGCGACATGCTGGGGCTGATGGTCTGCCCGCAGGCGGAGATCGAACTCCCCGCCGCCGCGCCATACGCAGGACCTGGCAACGACCCGCGGCTGGAACCCCTGTTCCTCGACCGTGTTGAGACCATGTACAACGCCTCGAAAGGACATCCGTCGGTGGTGATGTTCTCCATCGCAGGCGGCGCAGGCAACGGCAACAACCTCTACAACGCATATGTCGCCCTCAAACGTCTCGAAGCCGCCCGCCCCGTCGCATTCGTCGGCGCGGGCGGCGAGTGGAACAGCGACGCGGCCGCCGACGGTTCGAACGGACGCATCCGCTTCGCCCCCTCCTCCTTTTCCGTCGGCCCCGCCTCGGCCCCGATAGACTTTACATTCGACCCTGCGACCAAACGAGCCGCCGTGCGCAACAACATGTCCGATCGGACAGTATACCGTCTGGGCTACCGCGTCTACGACCGCAGGAAACTCATCCGCGAGGGCAGTTTCGCCGTCGACATAGCCCCCGGCCGGCGCGTCGAGGTTGCGCCACCTGTGGGCAAGCTCAAATTCAAACCCTCGCGCCACAAACTCCAACTCTCCCTCTTCCCCGAGCAGACGTTCGCCCCGGGCAACGGCCTGCTCGAAAAGCTCATAACCGCCGCGCCAGTCTGGTACGACAGTATTTAGAGTTTGCCTATCTCCGCCTCGATGGTCGGGGGGAACCAGGCATATTCGAGTTGGTGCACCTTGCGGGCGATGTCGTCGGGGGAGTTCGAGGGGTCGATCGGGATGCGGTATTGGGCTATTATGTCGCCGCTGTCGTAACGGTCGTTGACGTGATGGATGGTTATGCCCGTTTCGGTTACGCCGCTGGCCCTGACGGCGGCGTGAACGCGGTCGCCATACATGCCCTTGCCTCCGAAAAGGGGCAGGAGCGCGGGATGAATGTTTATTATGCGCCCCTGATAATGCGAGATCAGCGCGGGGGGGACGAGCCGCAGGAAGCCGGCGAGGACGACGTAGCCTATACGCCTGTCCGTCAGCGCGCCGAGTACGGCCGCCCCGCCCGACGAAAACTCATGGCGGGGGAATACGAGGCCCTCAATACCCAGGTTGCGGGCGCGTTCGAGCACGAAAGCCGAAGGGTTGTCGCTGACGACGAGCGTGACGCGGGCAAGCGTGGAGTCCTGAAAATAACGCGCGATATTTTCTGCATTAGAGCCTGAACCGGAGGCAAATACGGCAATGTTAGTCATAAAAACGCAGTATAAAACACTAAAAAAATGTTTCGAAGCGTCAAAGTTAAGGGAAAAAGCGTTACTTTTGCCCAAAATTTCGTTTGAAACGGAAAAATAACAGTTGAACCTAACCATTAAAACTATGTCTGAGATTTCATCGAAAGTGGCCGAGATTATCGTAGATAAACTTGGCGTCGACGCGGCTGAGGTTGTGCCTGCGGCAAGTTTCACCAACGATCTGGGCGCAGATTCGCTCGACACCGTCGAACTCATCATGGAGTTCGAAAAGGAGTTCGAGATCTCCATCCCTGACGAAGACGCCGAGAAGATCACCACCGTCGGCGACGCAGTGTCTTATATCGAATCGCACAAGTAAGTAGCGACAGAACATCGGAGTTTCGGGGCGGGACATGCCGTGCGAGCGCAATGCAGCACCTCGGCGAACGTAACGCAGAGAAGTCCGCTTCCCGAAAATTCCGGCAAAACCAAGCCTTTGCTTAAATCTTGACCTATGGCACAAAGAAGAGTAGTCGTAACCGGTATCGGGACTGTCAACCCGCTGGGAAACAGCGTCGGAGAATACTTCGACAACCTGAAAAAGGGGGTCAGCGGAGCCGCCACGATCACCCGCTTCGATGCGTCGAAATTCAAGACACGGTTCGCCTGCGAACTCAAAGGCTTCGACCCGCTGCAGTGGCTCGACCGCAAGGATGTGCGCAAGTACGATCCTTTTACACAGTATGCCTTTGCCGCCGCGGACGAGGCAATGAAGGATTCGGGCCTCGACCTTGAAAAGATCGACCTCGAAATGGCGGGGGTGATCTGGGCCTCGGGCATCGGTGGCATAGAGACATTCTACAATGAGGTGAAGGGCTACATAGACGGGGGCTTCAATCCCCGTTTTAGCCCTTTCTTCATCCCAAAGATGATCGCCGACATCGCCGCGGGCCACATCTCCATCAAGTACGGCTTTATGGGGCCCAACTATTGCACCGTATCGGCCTGCGCTTCGTCGAACCACGCCATGGTCGACTCGCTCAACCTTATCCGCATGGGCAAGGCCGACATAATTGTCACCGGCGGCTCCGAAGCGGCCATCAACGAGCCGGGCGTCGGCGGCTTCAACGCGCTTCAAGCCCTCTCGACGCGCAACGACGCACCCGCCGCAGCTTCGCGTCCATATGACGTGGACCGCGACGGTTTCGTGATGGGCGAGGGCGCAGGCGCGCTCATACTCGAAGAGTACGAACACGCACGGGCACGCGGGGCCAGGATCTACGCCGAGGTGGCCGGAGGGGGCGTCAGCGCCGACGCAAACCACTTCACCGCCCCACACCCCGAGGGCAAGGGGGCGATCAGGTCGATGAACGGCGCCATTCGCGACGCCGGCATTTCACCCGAGGAGATCGACTACGTCAACACCCACGGCACATCGACCCCCATGGGCGATATACCCGAACTTAAAGCCGTCATGGCCTCGCTGGGCGACAGTATCTACAAGGCAAACATCAGTTCGACAAAGTCGATGACCGGCCACCTTCTGGGCGCTGCCGGAGCTATCGAGGCGCTGGCCTGCATAATGGCCATAAACGAGGGTATTATCCCGCCCACCATCAACCTCGACAATCAAGACCCGGGGATCGACCCGAAGCTCAACCTGACGCCCAACACGGCCCAGCAGCGCACCGTGCGCGCCGCGCTCAGCAACACTTTCGGCTTCGGCGGCCACAACGCCACGGTCATCCTGAAAAAAGTCTGAAACAGGGCTGGGGGAGGGGTTTCTGTCATGTTGTGGCGGCTGCTAAGAGGGTTAAGAGGGACGCTGGGTCGGCTGTACCTGCCTTTCCGGCGGCAATTCGGCCCCGACAGACATTACTATCGCCTGATGCGCAGTGCGTTGGGTATTCGCCCCTGCAATATCGAACTCTACAAGTTGGCGCTGGTACATCGTTCGGCCTCCCTGTACCTTGCGGGCGGCACGCCGGTCAACAACGAACGCCTCGAATTTTTAGGCGACGCCATCCTCGAAAGCGTGGTGTCGGATTACCTCTTTATCGAATATCCCGACCGTGACGAGGGCTTTCTGACCAAGATGCGCTCGAAGATCGTCAACCGCGGTACAATGAACGAGTTGGCCGTGTCGATGGGGCTCGACCGCCACATCGTCAGCAGCTCGGGCGGCGGCATGAACGTCGGCAAGAACATCAACGGCGACGCAATGGAGGCCATGATTGGCGCAATATACCTCGACAAGGGCTACAACTTCACCAACCGCTGGCTGATAAACCGCGTGTTTCGACTGCATCTCGATCTGGAGGAGATCACATCCACCGAAAGCGACCACAAAAGCCGCCTGATCGAGTGGTGTCAGAAGAGCCACCTGTCGATCAGTTTCAAAACCGCTTTCAGCCGCAACTCCACCACGCAACATCCCATGTTTCAGTCGCAAGTCCTCATCGACGGCGACGAGATGGGTTACGGCTACGGCGGCTCCAAAAAAGAGGCCGAACAGTGCGCCGCCTACTCCGTTTCGCAGGCCCTGTCCGACCGCATCGGCGACTTCCTGCTCGAAAGCATGGACAACCGTCATGACTGAGTGGGATTAGAGGCCGGAGAGGGGGTGACAATCGGGCGACCGGTATGTTCAGTGTGGGTGGTCAGGGGTGTTCGGAAGTATATGGCCGAAGGCACGCATGAGCTGGATGCTCCGTGAGCGTGCAGGGTGGACGATCGAGGCGCATTCACTCTCCGGCAAACCATCCGGAATAACGGCCCTGGATAACCGACTTGGATAACTGCCCGCACTTCGATATAATGTTTCGATGCCGCATCGTGATCGCCCGCAACGTAACGCCGTGCAGCTTTCGCATCAGCATAATATTATAACTGTCTGCACATGCGCCAACGGTGGCTGTGAGGCCTTGATGATTGTATTTAATTGCATGGGATCCGTCTGCGCCTGGTCGGGCGAACAAAATATTAATACATACTGGACATGACAGAATTATTTAGCATCGAAGGCAGGGTGGTTGTGATCACCGGGGCCGCAGGTATCCTGGGTAACGCCATGGTGCGCCACTTCGCCGCCGAGGGGGCCCGCGTGGTCATCCTCGACCGCAACCGCGAGGCCGGCGAGGCCCTCTCCGCCGCAGTGCGCGCCGAGGGGGGAGAGACGACGTTCCTCTACACCGACGTGCTCGACAAGCCGACGGTCGAATCGAACTACGAGGAGATCATGTCCCGCTACGGCGCCATCGACGTGCTGATCAACGGCGCGGGCGGCAACATGGCAGGGGCGACCATCGCGCCAAACAAAACCATCTTCGACCTCGACCTCGACGCAATGCGCAAGGTGGTAGACCTCAATCTGTTCGGCACCGTGATCCCGACGATGGTCTTTGCCCGTGCGATGGTCGCCCAAAAGCAGGGCTCGATCATCAACATCGCCTCCGAGTCGGCCCTGCGTCCGCTGACCCGCGTGGCAGGTTACGGCGTGGCCAAAGCGGCGGTGGTCAACTTCACCAAGTACATGTGCGGCGAACTCGCCACAAAGTTCGGCCCCGGCCTGCGTGTCAACGCCATAGCCCCGGGGTTCTTCCTCACCGAGCAAAACCGCGCCCTGCTTACCAATCCCGACGGCTCGCTCACGCCGCGGTCGCACACCATCCTCGAGCACACCCCTTTCGGCCGTTTCGGCGAGCCCGAAGAGCTGTTGGGTACGTTGCTGTGGCTTGCCAGCGACGCCTCCCGATTCGTCTCCGGCACCCTGATCGTCATCGACGGCGGCTTCGACGCATTTTCTATATGACATTAACTGGCGCACAGCGCACAGCGGAAAAGACTTATAAACAAACGGATATGGCACATTTGTGTAAACAATCGTGGCGGTGGTACGGGCCGGGGGATCCGGTGGGTTTGTGGGACATCAGACAGGCCGGAGCGACGGACGTCGTGACAGCGTTGCACCATATTCCCA
>JAIRQC010000128.1 GCA_031256675.1 Rikenellaceae bacterium | reverse complement strand
GCCGGATGGTACAATCAAGTTGCTGAATCCGAGTTTAATCTTTCGACACAATCGCAGCTACTGTTTATGAGCATTACGATGAAATATTTATAAAGCGTTCAGCTAATGCTTCTGATGAATCTTTCAATGCTAAAAATAAAGGCATTCAGAGCTTCTTTAAGAGGAATTACAAATATCAAATCCTTCCTTTTTAGACTCGCCAACATTTATGCTTAATACGGCAGGGCGGTGCGGGTGAACCCGCAAACTTTCGGTATTGCGGCTTTCAGCTCACAACGTTTGTGCGCAGCCCTTGAGGCGGCGAGGTGATTCACCGGCTGCTGCTCGCCAACTCAACAGGGCCAACATGTTACATTTGCACAAGCTGTCCGTCCGGCGGGCTCGGCGCTTTCAAGACCCTATCCGTTATGTCATCGTCTCTGTGGCCGCGAGCGGCCATATCCGCCATACGAAAAGTCGCCTGGCAGCGCAACAGGCAAAAATTCAAAACAAACATCGTCCGCCAGACAGGCCGAAGCACGTAATGTTTCAACAGGCCGGCACACAACAAAAAGAAGCCGTTGGGCTCACCATGTGCTTTCGAACAGGATTAAATTGCCGCTCAAACATCACTCGACACCTTAGATTTGCCCCCGTCATTCTAATACGGCGGGGAAATGGATATAAGAGGTGATTTTCGGCAGTATTTGCACCTGTATGTGGGTGGCTGCTGCGAGGTTCGGGATAACGGTTCCGTTCTGTCCCGAACGTCGAGGGTAAAGCTTGGCCAGCCTTACCGGATTTTGCGCCACCGTTACGATGGTGGTTCCGGTGATTCTTTCTTTATCCTTGTGGCTTTCGGAACGCCTGACTACCCCGACGGGCTGTATACACTGACCAACGGCCGCATGGTTCCGGGCTCGAAACTTCGCCCTGCTTACGATAAACCCACGGCGTTTTTCCCCGACCCCTTCCGCCCTCAAACCTTATAGCTGCGACAGAGCAGCAGGTATTGTTTTGATGCGCAAAGTGCACCGTTGACCGCCCGTCGCAGTAAGGGCGGTACCGTAAGTCTCTGTCATGCGCCGCAGGTGCAGGATAAAGGGGCGCAGCCCCGAGAGAGAGGGGATTCGCCATTGCCGTAAACACGGACTTTCTTTTGAATAATTTTGATATTCATAATGTTAGCTGAATATGCAGATAATGTTTTACATCTTTTCAGTGTAACACAAAGTGTGCAATATCCCCCCCCATTTTTTCATCCCAAAATCCGCCAAAAACATGACTCACCTCACATTTATTACTCTGATATTGAACTGACTATAAAAATATTTTTAATTAAATTATACAGTAAAAAAATATCGTGCAACATTTTATGCTGCACGATATTTTTCTGTCGATACCTAATATATTACGGAACCAGCGTGTAGAGCCCCAACTGCAAGTCGCACACCGCCATTGAGGTGAGACCGAGTGCGGGATAGTTCATGAATGTGGGTGAAAGGACGCCCCTTACATAACGGTATGTGTGGCTGGCAGAGAACTTGCGCAACTCGACGCCCGTTCCATTATAGCCGCCGATCGAAGCCAAACCTGTAACGTTTTGTATGGGAGTGTATGTCACATCATCGTCGCTGCCGGAAAAGTCGACACCTGCAACCAGACAGTAAACCAGATAGCCGTTGTAGTTGTAGTCGAGCTTGTGCGTCAACTGGAAATAGTTGAATTCCTTCGGACTGCCCATGTCGATCAGCAGCCAAGCCCCGCCAGAGGGAACGTTTGTATTACCTGTCTTCATAAATGCAACGCCCGTCGCGAGGGTTGGGGCATCGGTTATGGCAGACAGATTGTTCGAGAAGCCGTTGCTTACGAGCGTGGAGTCGAGAGGCGATGAGGTCAGTGTCCAGCCCGTGCGGTCGATGGGTGTGTAGAGATATTTCGTTACGTTGACCGTCGTTGTGGTCGACAGGTTGCTGCCGTCGGTGGTTGTGGCGGTGACGGTAGTCGAGCCGCTGTTAAGACCGGTGATGACGCCCGCATCGTTGACTGTGGCAATGGTCGGATCATCCGAAACGAAGGTCATCTTCAACGTACTGACGTCGTTTGGTTGCAACTGAATCATGGACGACGTGGCGGTGCCCACCGAGAGGGTAAAAGTGCTGGGCATTTCGATGTTGACTGCTGTAGCCGAAGCGTTGAGCGTAGCAGAAGTAGCCCTGACAACGCTAACATTGACGGCGAATTCGGCGAACTTGCCGCTGCCGTCGGTAGCTTCGGCCCGAACAGTGGTCGATCCTTCCCATACGGCAGTAATGACGCCCGTCGCAGGATCTACCCTGGCTATGTTCGGGTCGTTCGAAACAAATGTCAACTCCTTGACGGAAGCATCGGCAGGAACAATGGTAAGCTTGGGCTTGGTGGCAAACGTTACGCCGGACGGGGTGACGGTCAAAGACACCGTTTCGCTGCCCGCTGCTATATTTATAGAACTTACCAACACTCCGATGGCCTTGACCTTGCACGAAGTCTTGATCGAAGCGTTGTTTCTGGCTACAACGGTCAGCGTGGCTTCGCCTGCGCCGACGCATGTCAGCAAGCCTGCTTCGTTGACTGTGAAGATGCGGTTGTCGCTCGAATGGTAGTTGAAATGAAACCTGTCTATATCTACGGCATCCGACGGGGTGACGGCAACCGTCACCTGCTTGGTTATCGGTTCATTACCGCCGAGGATGATAGCCTCGCCGATTAGATTAGTAATCTGCACGCCGGTGACCATCGACCTCTGCTGCTTCTCCGACTCGTTTTTGCCGCAGGAGAAGCCGATTATTGCCGCTACGACCATAATGGCCGCCATTTTTGCTATATCTTTCATGATGTGGTGTTTTAGAAGTCTTTGCTTACGAGCGGTTGGCTCAGTACCGTCGCCTCGCCAAACAGGACGTTGGAGGCTTGAGTCAGATAACTCGTTCTATCGACGCTGGTCAGATCGTAGACGAAAAAGCATCCGAATCCCTGATTTACGTTATATGTCTGGGTATAATACGTCAAGGAATAAGGGAGCTGCGTGCTGACGTTGACGCCTATTGGAGCGTATTTGCTTTTGGGCAGACCAAACGGGGGATTGGTTCCGAACGACCCGTAGTAGGGATAAGTGGATATGTCAACTGCATCAGCTACTGCCTCCCCGTTGATTATATTGGGAACAGAGATGGATGCGCCAATGTTGTAGACAGCTACGATCTTGTCGGGCATGGCCTTGCGCAAAGCCAGTATCAACTCGCCCATCTTCTGCCCGCTGGCTCCGCCGACAGGGCTCGTTGGGTTGTAAGACGACCATTCGTCGTCCAAGTCCACCCCATCCAGCCCGTATGCCTCCACGGCACTGCGGCATTCGTCGGCGAAGTCGACGGCATATTTGCCTCCGAGACAGCCCACACCGGTGAAGTCGTGATTGCCCAGCACGTCGAGAATCACCTTGATGCCCTTGTCCTGCAACGGCTTGACATACTTGTCGCGGTGCGAGAGGATGTGCTGCACGTTCTCGTTGAATTTCAGGTATGGACGTTGTTCGTCATAGTTCCAGTTAATGTTGGCTGCGAAGATCACCGCTATGTCGAACAGTTGTTTGCCGCTGGTGGCCAGTGTATAGGCGCCCACGTTGAGGATGCTTTCCCTGTTCACCTCCACATAACATAGCGTCTTATAGGGTTTGGTGTTGTCAGGTACGGGGTTGCCCACGGTAACCAGCCAGTAAATCGTGCTCTTCTGTGGAGCAAGTTTTACATCGCCGCTTGTGGAGCCTTCCTTGATCGACAAGGCCAGCATGTACTTGCTGCCAGGGGTGAGCGTGCCCTTGTCAATGGTAACGTCGACGGGAGCCGACCGGTCGAGCCACTTACCGATCTGCACCGTGCCGTTGCCGGCAATTGAGGCCTGCGCCGCAGGGAACACGTCGTATGAGGTGAAGTTGGCCTTGTTGTACTCCTCGACAGCTTGCGGATCGATCTCTATGACGGCCTGCTGGTCATTGTCGATGGTTTTGGTCAGGGCGAGCCTGACCTGCCGCGTACACGTAAAGTCGTTCAACTCGACCCCGATGATTTGGCGCGGAATGTCGTCGTTGCGGATCGAGAGGTAGCTCTGCCGCGTGTCGAACGACTGCTCGCCTACGGTATTTATCTCAATATCATCCGTGCAACCTGCAAATATGGTTGCCGCTGCCAGCATGGGCAGCAATATATGTTTTTTCATAGCCATATCGGTTTATAGTTACTGTAACGGCAGCGAAACCTTGACCCACTGCGGTACTGCGTTCATCTCGGCATTGAGGCCGTTGGGCGAATAATCGCGAATGCTCTTGCCTGCTCCCTCGTCGCACTTCCAATAGGCTACCAGTCCGGGCGTTGCGGGATCCACCTCGTAGATATTGTCGACGATTTCCTGTTGGGTGCGCACTACGTTCCACACGCGAACCTCGCTCATTTCGCCGTCGAACCAGCGCGAAGCCTCATACGAATAGCCGACATAGAAGTCATTGGAGTTCTTTGGGTTGTCGCCAAGGTTGATCGTGGAGTAGGAGAAAGACCATGAGGTGGTCTGCTTCAGCACGCCGTCGATATACCACAGCAACTGACTGGTACTGTGATCGTAGGTCATGGCCAGATGCTGCCATTTGCCTGCCGTAAGTTTAGGCCCTTGGGAGTTGCCGTTGGCATGGGCCAACTGCAACTGATCAACAGGGAAAGTATCGCCGACACGGATCAGGAAATAGTCCTCAACACCCATGATAGAGCTAATCGATTTCCATGCACGTGGGTGGATAAGCGCCTCGAACGTGACCTTAGTGAGATTCTGCGGCTTCGGACTGGCCGTGAATGCCGCACTTTTGAAATAGTTCACGCCCATGTAGGGTACGGTGTTGATAGTGGCCCCCTGACTGAGCACATAGTAGATTGTACGGGCACCGGACATTATGCCCATGCCCGTAGCCTGTTTGATGGTGACGGGCAGGACATAGGTCACGCCGCGTTTCAACACGTTGAGATCGACGAAATCGACAGTCACCACGGTCGAACGGACATCGCCGGCGGGAATGAGCGCCGTGTTCTGCGACAGCGAACAGAGCGTGTCAGCCAGCGGCTCGCATACAAGATTGTGGGCGCGGCCATAAGTCTCGACCAGCGTGAGGTCGATGGCGTAGGTGATGTTGACCTCCCTGTCTACCGGCAGTGCAAGGGCCGACTGAACCTCCATAGTGCGGACGGCATCCTTCGATTTGAGCGTTACGGTAACGGTATTGTTCGAGACTGCGTTTTGTATGTAGACCTGATTGTTGAAAGGGTGGTCTTCTTCATTCACCCTTTTGCATCCCGCCGCAGCAATCAGCGCGACAAGGGAAAGCAGTGCGATATGTTTTTTCATGGCTGCGAACGGTTATCGGTTCATGATTTTGATCGCTTCGCGGGTAGACTTGTAGTCCAGCTCAGCATTGTAGTAATCGTCGTTTATGCGCATGATCCCCAGCCCCGCCTTACGGTAGACCGACGGGAGACTCATCCAGTAGGCGGTTTCGGTGATGGCCGGCAACTGCTGTCCGTCGACGACAAAGAAACCGCGAGGATCGTCGTCCTTGCCAACTTCGCGCGGATAGACCGTCAGGATCATCCGGTCGATGGGTACGCCCTGCGCCATAGCCTTGATGGCCACGAAATTGACGTCTCCAACACTCACCTCGTTGTAGCTTTTGACGGCGATGTAGTCGTAGATGGCCAGATGTGTCTTGTCGAGCACATACTGAGGATAGCCCTCCATCATGAAAAGTTTGTCGGCATGGGAATTTTTGAGCGCAGTCATCGCGTCGAATATAATCGCCTGCTGACGGGTAAGACTATCCACATCGGCCTGCGACATGGAGAGCACAGAGTGACCTTCGTATAGGATGCTCGCCCCGTCATAGGAATACTTGTCGAGCAGGGCGACATTTTTCTTCATAAACTCGTCGGTCAGGGCCATCCAGTCGGGTTCATAAACTCCGCCCGTGTCAGCGGCCAGCTCCATCTGCTTCTCTATGTCGCGACGGAAAGCCTCGTAGTCAATGGTGTAGATGATTCGTGTGGATTTCTGTTTGAGAACGGCAAAATCTGCAAGTTCCCTGGTCGTAAGATCGTCAGGCGAGAGGAGCGAAACGACGTCTACGCTGTCGGGCAGTGAGACGAGACGTCCGGCACGGCTCGACGGATTTTTGTCGCTGTTGTCGAACCAACCTATGAGCAACTTGTGGTCGCTCTGCTTGTAGGCCTTCAACTCGGCAAGATACTGTTCCCACAGGGGGCCATTGATCTCGCCCTCGGCTGGATAGTGGATTGCAAGGCTCTCCGGCTCGTTCCATTTGCCGCACGAAGCCAGCGTCGCGGCCAGAACTGCGGGCATGAGCGCTATTATTATTCTTTTCATGATCTGTCGTTATTTTTTGTCCCACCAAAGTTTCGTACCCTGCGAATCGGGACCGCCGAGCAAGCCGACGGCTTTATAGATATTGTCGGTATTCTCCTTGTACTCCGTATCAGGGAAGTTCAGGCGACGGATAAATTCGCCTGTGGGAATAGCGCCGCCGCTCTTGTTCAGTACGACAGGCATCAGGCGGGGATAGCCCGTGCGGCGGAATTCGGCCCACGACTCATTGCCCAACGGGAAGTTGGCAATCCACTTCTGGGTGATGATCCGTTCGAGATTGGCCTCAAAACCGGCAGCATCATCCCATTTGATCGTAATAGAGCTACCGGTGCCGCCGTAGGTGTAGTTGCCAAGCGGATCGACATACGGAGCGGGGGTTGATACGGCATCGGCCAAGTAGGTTACTGCTGCGCTCGACACGCCCCACTGTGCAAACGATAACTCGACGCCCTGAGTGTAGAACTGCTCGGCTGTGCCTCCCATGTTCCAGCCACGCAGCGCCCCCTCTGCTTTGAGGAACGCGGCCTCGGCAGCATTCATCCACATGATTGGATCGGTGACAGCTACAATCGGCATCGAATAGCGGGTCATGACGTCCTTGTTGGACACGTCGATCCCCGA
Organism: Rikenellaceae bacterium; assembly: GCA_031256675.1. GTDB lineage: Bacteria > Bacteroidota > Bacteroidia > Bacteroidales > Rikenellaceae > JAIRQC01. The sequence continues at coordinate 5,951 of JAIRQC010000128.1, read as the reverse complement.
ACGGAGGCCGTGGAAACCCTCGGAGGCAGGTGCGCCCGCCACGACGGTAGGCGTGCGGAAAGTCGACACGGTAAAATATTTTGCAATGCGCGGATCGGCATAACCGTTCATGTATGAAACAATATCGGCTCCCGCACGCTCGTCTCCCCACTGTATGACCTGCATCTCTAAGGGGTTTTCGGTCACTTTCAACAGCGCATTGTCGCCGTTCGTGGCGAGCGTGCCGACAACGCTCGCCGCAACCTCTTCGGCGGCGGTCTTCGCAACGCTTGACTTGACATAGGCTATGCGTATGGCCATGCGAAGTTTGAGCGTATTGGCGAAGCGCGCCCATTTGAGGATGTCGCCATCATATACGTTGTCGAGGTTGCGATAAGCGGCAGGGTCGGCAAAGCGATTGTCCGTAAGTACGGTTATTACCTCGTCGAGTTCGGTCATCATCCGCGTGTAAACCTCTTCCTGCGAGTCATAAGGAGCTGACAGGGATTGCGACGAACCTCCGGCGGCGCTCATTTTCGAATATGGAATCGGGCCGTATGTGTCGGTTATGCGGTGCATGGCGGCCACGCGAAACAACTTGCCCAGCGCGAGCACCACATCGTCCTCGCTGAAAGACTTCATAAGTTCCCAATTGGGGTAGACGCCCGAGATAACGTCGTTGAAAGGCGCGCGATACCAGTCGGTCGGCGGATTGTAGGTCGAAAATTTGGTCGTCCACTGCGGAGTGCAGGCCGTGTATCCGGCAAAGGCATCGGCGGCCAGTACCTCGTGGAATTGGTAAAGGTGCACCTGCGTCGGGATGACGAAATTCTGCATACCGGTGACGGCAGCGCGCAGGGCATAATCGTCGCGTGTCATCTCATCCTTGATCGCATCGTAGGGAGGACGGTTGATCTTGTCGAAATTGCCCGTACAAGCCTCCGAAGCAACCACTGCAAAGAGCGCAACCGCAATTCGGAATATTTTTTTGTCGTATCTCATGGCTTTTTAGTATTTTATGCGGATGTTGAAGCCTATGTTCCTCGTAGCGGGCATCATGAAGTAATCGATACCCTGATAGAAAGTGTTCGTGGAGGCCACCGATTCGGGATCAAAAGGAGCCTTGTTATAGATCATCAGCAGATTGCGCCCAACGATAGATGCTGTTATGTCCATAATTCCGGCAAGCCACCGGCGGGGAATTGTGTAGCCGATGCTAAGTTCCTGCAAGCGGACATTAGTGGCGCTGTAAGTATAGTACTGAGGCATTCCGCTCTGGCTGCCGATGGCGGTGTACCATGTCTGGGCGTTGATCATATCCCCGCCGTTTATGATCACCCCGCCGCGGTCTCGGGCAAGGGCCGAGGCCTCCGATACGCCGTAGAGATCGAGGGCGGCCTGCGTTGCCGAGTAACCTACGCCGCCCAGACGCGCCGACAGAGTGGCGGTCAGACTGAGGTTTTTCCAGCTCACGGAGTTGCTCCAGCCGAGGTTGGCTTTGGGCATCACGCTACCCAGATAGATGTCGCCGGAGGTTTGAGTGGATACCTGTCCGTCTGCGTCTACATAGATATTGCCTGCCGCATCTCGCTTGAAGTCAGTTATAGAGTAGAGGTCGCCCATACTGCCGCCCTCTTTGAGAATAAAGCGGGCGCGGGCGAGGCCGCCGATGTCGAGGCGGTCCTTGTTGATGAGCTCGCCGGTCTCGGGATGGACGTAGTCACGAACCAGCGTCTGTATTTTGTTGCGGTTGACGCCCAAGTTGAACGACGAGCTCCACCGCCAGTCGCCCGCCCATTTGTTACTGTAAGAGAGCATAGCCTCGAAACCTCGATTGCGCACGCTTCCCGTCTGGACGTAGAGCGTCGAATATCCCGACGAGACGGAGATACCCGGTTCGAAAGTCTGGTGAGAGGTGATGGCATGATAGAACGTCATATCGAGGTTGAAATGGTTAAGGAACCGCGTTGTGAGGCCAGCTTCCCACGAATCGGTACGCTCGGCAAACAGATCGCCTATCGGATAGTGGCTGAACGGCGAATAAAGATCGCGCTCGCTGTTATAGACATACGAGAGTATGCTCAGCCCGCGTTGCGGGGGAGTGCCAACCGAAGCATAGGAGCCCCTGACCTTGACATAGGGAATAGCTTGGGGCATCCTTACCATCTCCGAAACGATGGCCGACAGACCAACCGAGGGATAGAAGAAACCGCTTTTCTCCTGTGGTGAATCGGCCAGCGGCGAGGCCCACTCGTTGCGACCGGTAAGAGTGAGAAAGAGCATGTTGTCGTAACCGGCCTCGACGCTGGCGAAGATCGCCTGAGACTGCTGACGCCAGCCGCTCTGTGTGTCATAACGTTTGCTTTTGTCGACATTAGTTTTTTGAAACAGGTTTGGGATACCCTGCTCGTTCAGCGGGCCGTTGAAATCGTCGGAGTCGTACAGCAGGTCGGTGATACTGGTTCCGATGTTGGCTGAGAGCGAATATTTGTCGGCAAAAGTCTTGTTGACGCTCACTATGGCGTCGGCGTAGGTCTGACGGTCGAGCGAGCGGTCGAAACGGAACTTGCCGTTGGCACCGCCGGCAAGGGTCAGGACGGTGCTCGAAAATATCTTCTCGGTGTAGTCGTTAGAGGAGTTGTCGATCCTCGCACGGCCTGCAAGACTAAGCCAGTCGAGAGGCTGCCACGTCAGACCTGCATTGAGCATGTAGCGCTTCTTGTCGTTGGCGCGCAGGTTGCGGTAGTTGATCCAATATGGATTCTGCATACGGAAATCACCCTCGCCCTGAGGCCAGTACTGCTCGCTGATTTTGCGCGAGGCATTATAGCGCTCGAAGACGCGCACCATGTCGAAGTCGTCGCCGCGCGGGAAAAGGTAGGCCGAGGTCAGAGGATTGTAATAGACGCCCTGATTGGTCATGTTAAGGTCTTTCTGGATAATGTAGCTTGCTCCCAGATCGAGTTTCATGCGATCGTTTTTCAAAAAACTGCTGGTATTGCGGAAAGAGAAGTTGTAGCGGTCGTACTGGTTGTTCGGCACGACGCCGTTCGAATTGACGCTCGCCGCCGAGATGTATGTCTGGTTCTTCTCCGTGCCGGTGGCAAGCGAAACGGAGTTGTTGAATACCACGCCCGTCCGGAAATAATCGCTACGCGGGTCGTAGCCCATAAAGCCTGCTTCGTTGAGTTTCGAGCCCCAGCTCTTGATGGTAGATCCGCCGGTGACCGTCGGATCGCCTGTGCCGTAGCGGTTCTGGAAGCGAGGCAAAGTGGATACACTGAGCAGATCGGTTCCGCTCGCCACGCTGACAGTAGTCTGGCCTGCCATGCCTTTTTTTGTGGTGATGAGTATTGCACCGTTGGCTGCGAGTGAGCCGTAGAGCGCCGAGGCAGCAGCTCCCATGAGTACGGTCATGCTCTCGACATCCTCGGGATTCAGGTCTGCAACGGCCTCCGAAGAGCCGCGCGAGCCGAACTCCATCTCGCCTTTGTCTCCCAGCATGTCGAACATCGGAACGCCGTCGATCACATAAAGCACGTTGCTGCTGTTCATAATCGACTTGGTGCCGCGGACGACGACCTTTGCGGCGCTTCCGATACCCGACGAACCGCTGTTAATGGTCATACCGGCCACCTTGCCGGTCAGCGAATTGACCATGTTGGCGTCCTTGACCGAGGTCAACTCGCCGCCTCCGATCTCCTTAGCATTATAACTCAACGACTTGGTCGAGCGTTTGATGCCCAGCGCCGTAACAACAACCTTGTCTATCTCGACCTGCTCCTCATTCATCGAGACGTCTATAACCGACTGACGGCCAACAGTGATCGTCTGTTTCTCGTAACCAACGAACGAGAATATCAGGCGCGAGTTGCCCTCCGGAACGCCCGCAAGCTGGTATGTCCCGCGATCGGAGGTGACGGCGCCGACTGTGGAGCCTTCTATGGTTACCGACACACCGCCAATAGGATTTCCTTTTGCATCGGTTACGCGACCGGAGACTGTCAGGCTGCTTTTGGAAACATGTGCATCCGAGAGATAATAGATGTTGCCGTCGGCTTTGTAGGCAATTTCGGTGCCGTCGAGTGCAGTTTTGAGAAGCGTTTCGACAGAAACATTCTTCACATCGACAGAGTTAACCTTGCGCGTAGCAAGGCGACTGTCGTAAAAAAACTGGTAGCTGCTCTGCGCTTTGACCACGGAGATGATTTGGCCCAGCGTCGGATCTTTCGCCGCGACGGTGATCTGAGCTTTCAGAGCCGCCGTAGAGGCAAAGATGAGAAACAAGGTGACGACCCATCGACAATGCAAGCCGTTGTGTCGCCAAGGTTTAGATTTCTTCATGCTTGTCCGAAATGTTTTAGGTTATGTTTTGAAAGTATTTCTTGATATAACCATATAACAACTGTCACGAAAAAAATACTTGCTTGTTTTTTGCAAAATCGGTACCAATTTGTTATTTTAATATTAATTTTGTGTTACATGGTATTGTAAATGTGCCGTGCAGGGAGGAGATAAATTTTGAAACAATTTTCAAGAATCTGTCTAAATTTTAATTGCAAATAGGATTATGGCTCATACGAATAAAATATCATGCTGAACCAAGCGAAACGCAGCGAAGACGAAGCATTGTAAAATGCTAAATATCAGCCGCTATATTCAATCTCCGATCAGCATGAATCATTATATTGATGCTTTTGACGTTATCGACCAGACATAACCAATCCCCTTGTAATGAGGAGGAGGCGTTAAAGTGTGGGTATCAACGCTCGAAGCATGAGCAGAGGCTGCTTGCGGACTATGCCATGCAAGGAAAAGGAAGACGAAGCAAAAGGGGCATAATAATTTTTAATGAAATTTAGACGGATTTTAAGTATTTTTATCAGCATGGCTGTTATAAGTATTGTCAGACAAAGATGAAGTATCGCGACTTTCCCTCCTGCAAGCGCACGCAGTGGGAGGTATATACGGAGTTTTTCAGGGCGGCCTACGGGCCTTTGCTCTTTTATGCCTCGCGTCTGCTTGATCGCCAGCAGGCCGAAGATGTGGTGCAAGACGCCTTTCTTTATTTGTGGGAGCACATGGAGGAGATCGACGGCGAGCACCTCCGCGCGTTCATGTATAGGGCGGTTTACACCCGTGCGCTAAACAGGCTCAAACACGAGGCCGTTGTAAATAAATACAACGATGCGGTGAAAGAGTTGCAACTGCGCAGGGTGGCATACTTGTCGTCGGACAACAATGAGGTGATGCGGCAGATGGAAAATGACGAATTGAGAATCGAAATAGAAAGAGCTGTTAATTCCCTGCCAGAAAAATGCAGGGAAGTATTCAAATTGAGTTATCTTTACGGGCTGAAGAGTGGACAGATCGCCGACTCGCTCAGCATATCCATCAGGACAGTCGAGTCTCACATGTATAATGCACTCAAATGGTTGAGAAACCGATTAAGACACTTGAATGTACCAGGGGAAGGCGCAACGGCAATCCGACCGACAGGGTCAAACAAACAGGAATGAAAAAAATGAAAAAACTGAATAGCAGCTTGTTGCTCAAATATCTCGATGGCAATTGTAATCAGGACGAGGCGGAGGTAATACTCAGCTGGCTCGACGAATTGCCAGACAATGCAGAAAAGCTTTTCTCGACTGAGTTCTTGCTCGGATTGTTGCAAAAGGAGCGTTATTGTCGGCAGGACGAGTTACAGAAAGCTGAAAAAAGACTTGCAGATACCGTTGCTGACCGTCGCAAGGCGGCTTTGTTGCAGGAACACGGCAAAAGGCGGCGCTATCTGCGTATCGTGGCGTTTGCGGCAGCGGTCGTGGCAATAGGAGTGATGTTTGGCTTGTTGCGTTCGACATTCAGAGCGGAGGAGAAACAGATAACCCTGTCGGTGGCTTCGGATGAAATGGTGAAGTTCTTCCTGCTGCCCGACGGTACGCGGGTGTGGCTCAACCGCTCTTCGACGTTGC
>JAIRQC010000071.1 GCA_031256675.1 Rikenellaceae bacterium | reverse complement strand
GTAGGCCCTGAGGCCCCGATAGTTATGACCGGAGCGGCTATCGGCTCGAACATTGCGCGCACTCTGCGGATGAACTACCGCCAGACGACGCTGCTGCTCGGTTGCGGTGTTGCGGCGGCGCTGTCGGCCATCTTCAAGGCGCCGATCACGGGGGTGGTCTTCGTGCTCGAAATACTGATGCTCGACATCACCACTTCGGCGATTATCTCACTTCTTATTTCATCCGTAACTGCCACGACTTTAATTCTGATACTCACCGGATTCGAGCCGCTATTTACAGTAAAACTTCGTGAGACTTTTGCCATAGGAAATTTACCATACTATGCCCTGCTGGGCATGGCGTGCGGCCTGCTGTCATACTATTTCAAGCGCATAAACCGCTGGATAGCAGGAATTTTCGCCAAAATAGACAAACAGTACAAGCGGTGGATACTGGGGGGAACGATCCTCGGCGTGCTGATCTTCGTCTTCCCGCCACTGTACGGTGAAGGTTATGAGGCGTTTGACGATCTGATGCACGGCAACATTGAGTCGCTGTTCAACAACTCAATGTTCTTTGCCTATCGCGACGCGGCATGGGTGGTGGTAATCTATCTCGTTGCAATACTGTTCTTTAAGGTGATCGCTATGGCGGCCACCAACGCTTCGGGCGGCGTAGGCGGCACCTTTGCCCCGTCGCTCTTCGTGGGTGCATTTGCCGGAGGCGCAATGGCTTACGTCTGCAACCACTTCTTCGCGCTCGACCTGCCGATAGCCCATTTCACGCTGGTCGGCATGGCCGGAGTGATGGCCGGGGTGATGAATGCGCCGCTGACTTCGATATTTCTAATTGCCGAGTTGTCAAACGGTTACACGCTCTTTATACCGTTGATGCTGGTGGCTTCGCTGGCCTTCGCCATCGGCTACTACTTCGACCCCTACTCGATCTACACCCGCAAGTTGCAGAAACAGGGCGAGTTGCTGACCCACAACAAGGACAAGTCGGTGATGGTTTTCCTCGACCTGCCGAGCCTGATGGAGACCGATTTTCACCCGATCGCCGTCGACGCCACGCTCGGCGACATGGTGCGCCTGATCTCCCGCGCACGGCGCAATATCTTCCCTGTGGTTGATAATGAGGGTGTTCTGCTCGGCATAGTGCAGCTGGACGACCTGCGTTCGGACATGTTTTCGTCCGAAAAATATGGCGAGACGATGGACAAATACATGATCCCGCCGCCCGACATCATCTACCGTAACGAGCGGATGGAGAGCATCCTGAACAGTTTCGAACAATCGAAGGCGTGGATGCTGCCCGTCATCGACCGCAGAAACAAATATCTCGGCTTCATCTCCAAGTCGCGCATCCTCGACGCATACCGCCAGCAACTGGTGGAAATCAGTGAAGAATAATTATGCATATCTGCATTTATAGTTTAATTGCTGCCTTAATCTGCCTGATTATTGGCTGGTTACTAACAAAACCATCGCGGCTGTCGGACAGGCGCGAGTTGCGTATCAGACAGTTGACTTTCGTCGAGCGACGGGTCGTGATGTGGCTCCATGTCGCCGCTGTGTTTGGCATGGGGATCGCCTGTTTCGGGCTGGGTATCAGCAATAACGGTGGTATCAGAATGCTGGCCGAGATAGGGGCCGTCGGCTTTATTATCGCGGCTGGCGCTGTTGCGTCCGGCAACTACCGCCGCTACGCTCGCGAGAAGGGACTGGAATATTCGCTCCAAACGAAGACGTGGCGCGTGATGAAGGGTTTCGAGTGGTCGGAGGAACGTCAGGAGTGGGTAAAGATCCCCATTCGCGGCGAGCGGCCCTACGCGAGGCCCCGTCCCGCGCCAAGCCATCTGCAAGGGCTGGTCGACGATGTGGACGACAGTATACTGGAGCTGATGCAGGACAATTACGGCGAGAATATCACCGTCTTTCGCGTGGCGGGGAAGTTCGCGGGCTTCGACTGCGCAGGTTCGTCGCTGCGGGGCATAAGGGCTGATGGCGAGACTGTTACACTGTTCGACCTGACCAAACACGGCCATAACGGGCAGCTGGGGCTTGTCAGGGATGACGCCGACGCCGCATCGCTGTTCAAACCTGTCGATTTCGGGCGCGAAATGGAGTTGATTGTTGTGTTTCAATATGATGGCCACGAGGCAGAGCTCCCCTGTGCGGGAGGGAGTTCCCTGCCGGAGCGCCCTGCAACCGGACACTCTCCCGCGCCGGAGGAGTGTTTCGACTTTCTGGCGATTTATGCGGACGACGGCGAGGGACTGGACGAAATAGCGAGCTGGGAGTGCACATCATAGGCCTGGTCGCAGGTGAAAAACGAACGGGAGGCAGACGGGAAAGCAAGTGGGTGGTGAGCAGAAGGTGAAGGCAGGCGGGGAGGAGCGGTAAAGATAGCAGTGAGCAGACGGAGAACGGGGAGGCCTGGCGGTAAATCAGAGGAAAAATTCGTAAAAAGTCGTACCTTTGCGGTGAATCACAACCGTTAAGTATTCACATATTTGTTTTGAATACGAACGCACAGTGGCGGACGTCTCGGTTTCGCTATATTATTTTGTTTTGCTCAACATAATACAATAATTTCAACCTTTGATTTATATTAATGGCGATAATTTACTAAAAACAAGAAATATAACAATAAATATTCCTATCTTATTATACTTGCTCCCTTTCGCTATAATGATATTCATATTTCAACTTTTAATTTATATAAATAGAAATAATTAATTAAAAATAAAGAGTATAAACAACAAATATTCAGACTGCACTATATTTTGCTTCATTCGGCATGACATTGTATATTTCAATTTTTAATTTATATAAACAGTGATAATTAATTAAAAAATAAAGAGTATAAACAACAAATATTCAGGCTGCACTATATTTTGCTTCATTCGGCATGATATTGCATATTTCAATTTTTAATTCATATAGCAGCAACAATTAACTAAATATAAAGATCTTAACAAATATACATTCAAACTGCGCTCTTATTTTGCTTCACTTCGCACGACATTTATAATCCACATAAAATATATTAGAAATGGGGATTATAGTATATGTATTTTATTAACTGCGCTCAACCTCATATCGCCCTGCATGATATTTGGCAACTCAACTTATTGTTCATGCAAATTACAACAACATATTGAAAATAAAAACATAACAGCAGAGCGACACGTAACATAATCATAGGATGGCAAAGAACTTTCCGGAAAGGCTTTATAAGATGACGAAGGCGTTTTATCGCGAGGTGCCGTCGACCGAGCAGGCGCGCCGCTTTGTCGACAGCCTCGTCGAGCTGCTATTTCCGCTCAGGGCGCGGGGCGAGGCGTCGCAGGGTGAGGTCGAGGCGCAATGGGAGGCGTTGGAGGCCGAACTGCTCGACATCATCCGGCCGCTGTGCGGACAAGACAGTTCGTGCGAAGCGATGACTGCGAGCTTTTTCGACGAGATACCGCTGATATACACCGGGTTAATGAAAGACGCCGAGATGTACGACCGTTGCGACCCTGCATCATACTGCAAGGAGGAGGTAATACTCTGCTATCCTGGCTTTTTCGCCATGATGGTGCACCGCTTCGCCAACGTGCTCTACCGCCTCGACGTGCCGATCCTGCCGCGTGTGCTGGCCGAGTACGCCCACAGCGTCACCGGCATCGACATCCACCCGGGCGCGACCATAGGCCGCCATTTCTACATCGACCACGGCACGGGCATCGTCATCGGCGAGACCTGCGTCATCGGCGACAATGTCAAGATATATCAGGGAGTTACGCTCGGTGCGACCTTCGTCGGCAAGGAGTTGCAGGGCACGCGCCGCCACCCGACAATCGAACACAACGTGATCATCTACGCCGGCAGCACCATCCTCGGCGGCGAGACCGTCATCGGCCACGACACGGTCATCGGCGGCAACGTCTGGCTCACGGAGTCCGTCCCGCCCCACTCCACCGTCTACCACCGCCCTGAGATCGTCATCAAGGGGAGGCAAAAATAGTTCAGGCCTCGCAAAAGTCGACGGCCCGAAACCGACAGCGCAGGGCCGCAAACAGCTTCGGAGACGCCACACCACACCATACCACGCCACACCACACCGCCCCGGCCAAGAGCCGCTCCCGACCCGCAGCAAGTTAGAATTTCTGCTTCAGCCACGTAAAACAGAGGCTTATAAAGAAAGCGGAGTTGGAGAACACGGCGCGACGCCAATAGTTGCGCGTGTCGAGCAGCAGCCGGCCAAACCATTCGAGTTTCATGCGGATCATCCACTGCGGCGGGCGACGTTTTACGCCGGCATAAAAGTCGAACACCGCCCCGACGGAGCATATGATTCCGGCGTTGAGCCTGTCGCGGCAGGCGGCCACCCACAGCTCCTGCTTCGGGGCGCTCATCCCGACGAACAAAACGTCTGGCGCAAAGGCGTTTACGGCATAGGCCATCGCCGACGAATCGTTTTCGTTGAAGCCCGCGCGACGGAACGGCGGCGAGTAGCTCTCGACCTTTATCTTCGGATACTCCTGCGCCACGCGCGCGCGGATCATGGCGAGCGTCGCCTCCGATGCGCCGAGGTAGAAACAGCGCCCTCCACGACGGTTGAGCGCTTCGAGCAGCGCGCCGTGAGCGTCCGCCCCGGCTATCTTGTTGATGGCCGCCCCTGATAACATCTTGGCAGCCAATACTATACCCTCGCCGTCTGGCAGCAGCAGGTCGCTGCTTTTCAGGGCGCGGCGAAACGCCCTGTCGCGCCGCGCCACCACCCACGAGTGGGCGTTGATGCAGGCTATCACATATCCCCGCGGCGCATTGGCCCCGAAATCGAACTCCGGCAGCGCGGTGGCCACACGGTACTCGCCTATCTGTTGCGTTGTCATCCTGATTGCTTTAACAGTTGAAATTTATTTGTACTATTCGGTAAAATACAGGCTGCCAATATGTTGCGCGGCCTGTTTATTGGTGAGTATGGCCATTTGTAGTCCGCAGCCGGGCAAAGTGTGGCTTCATTGAACCTTGCTCCCGAGCCGCAGACGAAAAACATGTAGCGTCCCTGCGCCTGTTGGTTGCTGCTGGCTATCAAGCTTTTATAAAGCAGAAGACTTTTATTAACAATATTTTATAAACATATATCTGATTCATTTGACTGCATTCAAAATACATTCCTGCCGGCAGTGGCCGCTGGCAGCCTGCGCATATAAAATAGAAAATATTAACAAACAATACTTTACAGGTATATATCTCATCTATTTGTTCGCATCGACTGCATTCAAAATACATTCCTGCCGGCAGTGACTGCTGGCAGCCTGCGCATACAAAATAGAAAATATTAATCAACAATACTTTACATGCACACATACTATCTATTTATTCACATCGACAGCATGCAAAATACGTTCCACATACTGCTGCCCTGTGTAATGCTCCAAGATCCGCCTGCGCCCCTCTTTGGCAACCTGCGCGCGTAAAGCGCCGTCGCGCCACAAGGTTTCGATCCTCGCCGCCAACTCCGCCGCATCGCCCGCGCGGTAGAACACCCCGCCACGCCCTACGACCTCCGGCATGGCCCCGATTTGCGGCACGACGGTCGGGGCACCGTAGTACATCGCTTCGATTAAAGTCAGACAGAAAGTTTCATAGCAAATACTGGTGACCGCGATCATACTGGCCCCCGAATAGAAATCGGCCAACTGGCCACGGTCGAGAAAGCCGCACAGTTCCACATTCTCCGGCTTGCCGTCGGGCGCGTCACCGGCCCCGGCAACCCTGAAGCGGATGTGCGGCAGCCGACGCACCGCCTCGAAAAGCACGTCCACCCCCTTTTCGCGACTTAGCCGCCCCACAAAGCCGACATAATCCCGCGCAACGTTCGCCGACGGCAAGGGCATTGAGTTCACGTCCAGACAGTTGGGCACGACGACGATTTTCCCGCGCGGCAATCCCGCCTCGGCTAATTTGTCGCGCTGAAACTCCGACAGGGCCATAAAAACCTCTACATTGCGGACATAACAGCCACTCGCGCGCGCCCAGAGGCTGTGCAGCGCATAGCCGAGGCTCTTGTAAGGCGAGCCGCAACAATTGTGCAACAGACAGTTAAACTCGCGCCATCCCGAAGCGCACCGTTCGCATATCCGTCCGCGGTTGAAAAGCAGGCCGTTGGGACAGACCAGCCGGAAGTTGTGCACGGTCATCGCCACCCGCACCCCCGCGCGCCTCAACACGGGCAGCACGGCGGGCGAGATCAGCGGGAACAGGTTGTGCACGATCGCCGCATCGGGGCGGAAGTCGCGCACCGTCCGCCGCACTTCGCGCACCGCACTGCGGCTGTAAAACGCAGAGAAAAGGCCGCGCAGCTGCCCGCGCCACCCCTGCAATTCCGCGCTGCTGCGACGCATTACGGCCACCTCGCAGCCCGCCTCCTCCAGCAAACGCCGTTGAAGGGCGACCACCACCTCTTCGCCACCGAAGCGGGCGTAATCGTTATGTATCAGCAGAATCCTCATCGCCTTTTGCAGCGTTTATCGAAATTTGCCGCCGCTTCATCATACAAATCGACCATTAGCCGGGCCTTATTGTCCCATGACAACTCCTCGGCGCGGGCAGTGGCGGCGTCCGACATTTTTTGCAACCGCTCCCTGTCGCCATGCAATGCCCTGATCGCCTCGGCAAAACGGCGCACCGAATCGTCGGGGCCTCTCACCGGAACCTTCACCCCGATCCGCCGGTCGACCACGTCGCCCATGCCGCAGGCGTCGAAGCAGACCACCGGCAAACGGTTGCCGACAGCTTCCAAGACAACGGCAGGCGTACCCTCCGACAGGCTGGTGAAAAGAAGCAACTGGGACGATTGCATCAGACGCAACGCCTCGCCGTGCTCAACCTGACCGTGCCACAGGCACAGCTTCTCAATGCCGATCTCGGCTGCCAGCCGTTTGTACCCTGCCTCCTGTTCTTTGTAACCCGAACCGACTATATGAAACCGCAATCCGGCCAGCTCCCGCACTTGGGCGATGATCTTCAAAGCCAGTTGCAGTTGCTTGCGGAAGTCGAACTTCCCGACCCAAAGAATATCGAAACCGCTACCGGCGAAGCGCCCGACCTGATCTTCCGTCAAACAGACGACTGGCCAGCTTCCTGTCTCATTCATGACAACGACCTCCCTCCGTCCGATATGCCGCGCCACCCCCGACATTGCGCCGAGCAGAACATCGGCGCGGCAAACGGCCTTGCGAACCCTCGGAGAAAACCTCAACTGTAAGGCCGATATAAAATTCTTGGTCAGCATAAACAGCCTCATTTTCAGCGCCGCGCCGCGCAGATAGGCCGCAGGAAAACTTCCGATACCGCCTATCGGCCCCCAAACAAAAGGCCTGTCGGCGATTTTCCACAGAAAGCCCGGCTCGCGGAAGCCTATCATATTTAGCTGATGTACAATATCTATATCATTCTCCGCCATTATGCGCCGGGCAATGCCCAACGTTCGCCGCTGCCACCGGCGGTAATATAGGTAAAAACGCCAGTCGCCCTGATTTCGGCACATTGCCCGAACCCGCTCGCTCACAGGGCTGTAATAAAATGTGATATTTTCCCGCTGAGGCAGCTCTTGCAACGCCGCCTCGATCTGCACACGCCATTCACCTTCGGTGATCACGTGAACTTTGCAGTAGCGGGCCAGCGAGATCGCCCAATTCCACCCCATACCCGGCTCCGAACCGTGATCGGGAGCGCACGCATAGGCGCTTATCAATATGCTTTTCATACTCCAAATACTTATACTTGATAAGAATGCCGTCCCCGCCACAACCACAGTATCAGCTTGTCGAGCAGGCAGGGTTTTCCTCTTTTATGCGCAACGGCGTAATCCACCGCGCCGACGATCCCTGCGCAGAAGTTCTCGAGCCCCCAGTGGCCGACGATCTCCGTCGAGGCGCGCCCCATCTGTTTTCGACGCTCCACGGTCAGGGCGTCGTAGTCCGCCATGCAGGCCGCCAGCCCCTCGACGTTGCCCGTCGGGAAGATATAGCCGTTCTCGCCCGGACGTACCAGCGTCGAGGCGCAGCCGGTTTGGTCGCTTGCGATCACGGCGCAGCCGCCGCACATCGCCTCGTTGACCACTATGCCCCAGGTCTCTTCGCGGTTGCTGGCAATAATGAAGCACGCGGCGCGGTGGTAATATTCGCGCAACTCTTCCGCCCCCTTGAACGGCAGGATACGCACATTCAGGCCGTGGGCGGAGATATATTCCTGCAACTCGCCCCGCACAGGGCCGTCGCCGATGATGACAAGTTCGCGCGGGCCTGCATATCTTTTATATGCCCTGACAATGTCGAGGTGATTCTTTTTCGACACGAGCCGCCCCACGGAGAGGAAAAAACCCTCCGAAGCATCCGGCGCGCCCGAAGCGCCCTGTGCATCCTGCACGTCCGGAGCCGTCATCCAGAAGTCGTTGTCGCAGACATTCAGCCCGTAAAATATCTGTTCCTGTCGGAATCCCCAGCGAAGCATCGAACCGTCCCATGCGGGGGCAGGTACCAGAAATGCGCCGACATGGCGGAATATGCGTTTTTTCACCTGACGGTTCAGCACATTGCGCGGGAAGGTATCCCACTGTGCATTGTCCATCGTAGCCACGGCCCTGCCGCGCCGGGCCGCCCAATAGACCGCCGTCGCTCCGGCAGGGAACGCCACCGCCCCGACGGCTACCACCACATCCGGCGCGATCTCGTCCAGCCGCCGCACGAGCCTGCGCCGTATCTCGTTCATCGACACGCCCCGATATGTCGGGAACAGAAACTCATGATGACGGAATGCGCTTTTGTCATCCTCGGCAAACTTGTAATCAATGCTCTCCCCGAACAGTTCGACAACGTACAGCTCGTCGCCCCTCGCCTCCAAGAACCGCTGCAAAGCCAGCAGGCGCGGCGGAAAATAGACGCGGAAATCGTTATGTGTGACAACCACCCTCATACTCTTTTCAATTTGGCGCACAGGCCTGGCGACACGGCCCGCAGATGAATGGTAAACCAGTGTATCAATGCCTTACGCAGGCCGTTATGCCGCCTGTCGAAGCGGAAAAACTCGCAGGGAGGGCATCCCAACGGCAAGTAGAGACTGCGGAGCCGTCCGCACAAAGGCGTTTCCGGCAGACACCACACGGGCAGCCTGTCGTGACGTTCGCACAGGCCGCTGTACCGGGTGGTCGTAAAAGCCTCCACACCCAGCCGGGCAGCGCGCAACCCGTAATCGAAGTCGCCCATTGCGTGGCGAAAATGCGGGTCGAGCATCCCCACGCGCCGAAAGACCTCTCGCGGTGCTAATACCACATTGCCGTTGAACATCCGGCACCGTTGCATCGCGCCGTCGGGCGGCAACAGCCCACGAGGGCCGTAGCCGCCATAGGTCATCGTGCCGTCCTGTTCCGAGCGGGTCGAGCCGACGATCACGGCCTTGTCCTGCGCACGGGCCGAACATTCCAGAAGCTCCGTCAGAGCGTCGCGGAACAGGAACGTGTCGTCGTTGAGCCAGAGGTAAAAATCGTGATCGGCCTGTGCGGCGGCGGCGCGCCACGAGTTGATCATGCCTCGGTTCCAGTAGAGCTCGCCGTCACCGTGCAGCACGCGCACCTGCGGGAAGCGCGCCGCCACAGCCACGGCCGTGCCATCGGTCGACCCGTCGTCGGTTAGGAACACCTCCAATGCGCACCCTTGCGGCAATGCGGCCCCGAAAAGCGCGTCGAGCGAGCGCAGGGTAGCCTCACGTCTATTGTGCACCGTCAGCAGCGCCGCGATCCTCGACATAATATCTCTCCTTGCGATAGAACATATTGTTGATCCACACCTTAACCTCGACGTCGGTCATATCGCGAAACTCCTTCGACAGGCACAGCCCGATCGTCAGCCAGAGGAAAAAGTAGTTGAGGTCGAAAGCCTGAATCTCCTCCACAAACGACCATGCCCAGCGAAAGGCTATGAACAGTCCCAACGCTTTGGCCGCAGTATTGCGCGATCGACAGACGGCCAGAAACGAGGCCATATAGAACATCACCCCGTAAATGATCACCCCGACAATGCCGCCATACATGAAAACATTCAGAATGCCCACCTCTGCGCCACCCCTGTCGTTCCCCTCGCGAAAAGCGTTGGTATCAGCATATTTAAAATATTGCGACTCGTATTTTCCGGCGGCGCTCTCGCCAAAGATCGCTTTGTCGTGTTTTACGACCGATGAGATCAGCTCCATGTAGAGAAACGTGCGTGTATCGGATGTCAGTTCTTTGTCAATAGCCTTGTTTCCCGTATTTGCGCTCCACTCAATGTAATCATCCATGTGGAATACATTGAACACGTTAGTGGCGGCAAGCGTGAACAGTAGCAGCGGAGCAAAGAACAGTATATTGCGACCTGTCTCCAAAACAGCCCTGTACGGACGGCGAAACAGCATGAAGAACGCAGCCAACCCCGCAACTACCGCAGTTCTGGCAAGATGCGACCTTAGTCCCATACACAGTGCCGCCGAAAAAACAGCTATGGCAAAAACGGCAACCCTGTGCTTTCTCTTGAAAAAGAACGGAATGAAAAGGACGAGATAATAGCACGGCATGACAGTACGCGAAAAAAACTCGTCGTTCGCAATGATAAAATTGAGCGGCAGGGCCAGCAGGAACGCCAGCGGCAACAACACTGTGACGAACATTCTGAAAAATGACTGCGTCAAGGCCTTATCAACGCCTGTCAGGAGGGCGACGGGAACAAAAATACGCATGGCGGCAACCGCCAGCAACTTCCAGTCCCAGTAAGATTCGGCAATGAAGAACCCGCGCGCGACGGTTATCAGGGAGTAGGCCAGAAACAGCATTACAATTGTTTTCACCCCTTCCCCCATTCGTCGATACTTCGGGCCGAAAGCGCGAAACAAAATCATTATCAACGCCAGATAAGATGTTGCAAAGAAAATATGGATATTCACGCCTATATTCGGCATCCCAAATGCAACGATGGAATTTCCGGCTATCAGCAGGAGCAGCGTCCAATTGACAAATGCGGCATTTTTCATGGCCCGTACAGTTTGCATATCTCCGGAACGTTTCGCGCCATCGAGAAATTTTCCTCGACAAACCTCCGTGCGGCCACGGTACTGGCGAGTACCGACGCAGGGTCGCGATGTATCTCGTTGCACCGCTGCGCTATCAGACGAAAGTCGTGGGCGACAAGAAATCCGTTGTCGTCGTCATGTATCAGGTCGCGCAACCCTGGCGAATCATACATTATCGACGGCACGCCGCAAGCCAATGCCTCTACTGCCGCCATTCCCAACCCCTCTAACCTCGACGGCATAACGAAAACATCCGAGGCTACCAGATAGTCCCGCACATCCGTCACATTGCCGACAAACCTCACATTTTCGGCCACGCCCAACTCGTCGGCCAGCCGTCGCTCCTCATCTTCGGTCGCTCCGCTGCCGAGATGCAGATAAAGGACTGGCGCTTCAATAAGCGGCAACGCACGGATAATGTCGTGATGGTTTTTGTTCGCAGTGCACCCGCCGACCGAGATCAGGACACAACTCTCCTGCGGAATATCCAGCCGGCGGCGCAACTCCTGTTTTTCATCGGCGTTGCGTGCCGGAAAGAACATCCTCCCGTCGTACCAGTTGTTTATCTTTACGGTTTTATTAAAATAATAGTCGCGTTCGTTGCGGTAGACCGAGTCGCCAATGGTGTGTTCCGTAATTCCAAACCAGTTTCTGCTCATCCAGCGGGTAAACCAGCCATATATCCAGGTCAGTTTGCGGTGACGGAAAACACTGTGACGACTTTTTACCACTACTCTGTTCCCTCCCGACGCGCCCAAACCGAAGAGCCAGTAGCCATGAACATGCACAACGTCGATCCTCTCTTTTCGCACCATTCGTCTGACGGCGATCATATACTTTATGAAGCCGACCCAGTCACGCCACCGGGGAGCGGGCATATGGCGCACATCGAACCCCGCCTCGACAAATTGCGGGGCATAGTCTCCCAGTTCACGCCCTGTCGCAACGGCTATCAGTTCGCAACCTTCGGCCTGAAAGATCGGCGCGGCGGCGACATACATCTTCTCCGCCCCCGAAAAGCGCAATTCGTTGAAAACATGCAATACTTTCATTCTTCCACAATGGATTTATATGCTGCGAGCAACCCGTTGGCGTTGGCCTGTCTGTCGAAGCGGCGCATTGCCGCCCTGTTGCCGCCGGCGGAGAGCCGTGCGACCAGAGAAGCGTCGGCAAATATGCGGCATATGTTCCAGGCCAGCTGTTCCGGTTCGTCGTAACGGTAAACCAGTCCCGACGCCCCGTCATCTATCGTGATCTCACCAACTCCGCCGACATAGGCCCCCACGCACGGCACGCCCAGCATCTGGGCCTCGCCGACGGAGAGGCAGCCGTTCTCGATAGCCGACGGACAGACGAAAACATTGGAGAGCAGATACCTCTCGACCATCTCCTGCGCCGAAAGGGGGCCGAGAAAGACAAAATGTTTCTCCAGGCGACGTCCGGCGATCAGCCTGTTGACATATTTTGCATATCCGTGTATTTTCAACTCCCTGCCGGTAAATAAATTAGACCCCGCGACATAAACCTTTACATCGGGATATTGCCGGACTATCGACGGCAAAGCCTCCACCATTCGGTGCAATCCCTTTATGGGATATTGGCCCTGACTGAGGAACACCGAATGTTTTTCGCAACCATCAGCCCGCCATGCGCCCTGTTTCTCAAAGAAGTTCGCGCGCAGTATCTCGTTGCAGAAATGATAGTTTATATCGGGGTTAATCGCCCAGCTGTGGCCCCTGTCCCAGCCGGTGCGGCCGATGACATGGCTTATCTTCCGTATAAGCTCTGCTTCGAGCCTGCCGCGGGTCCTCATTCTGCGGCGTTGGTCAAACAGCGTGTCGAACCGCACAATATCCCTCGGCGTAACGTTCCGCAGGAGCGTCGTCACAGGGATGCCGCCGTAATAATATTTCTCTATAACGCTCACCAGCCCCTGCATCGAGAGCACAACCCCCTTTGCGCCGAACATCCTCACCCACGACAGCCCCAGCGGATATTCGGAGCCGTGTATGTGTATGACCTCCGGTGCGAACATATCGCGTACCTGCTGCCAGCAGGGCCCCATGGCGGAGTAGTCGTCAGGCCTGCATCCCGCTTTCGGCAGCAGAAAACAGGTAACGCCCCCTGTGGTGATCCGCCTGAACGTTTTGCCCGAGCAGGGCGCCGCCACAGCCAGCTCGACCTCCGGGACGAAGTCGGCCAATGCCCGCGCATAAGCGGTCACCAGCCCTCCGTCGGTCGGGGCAAGCCCCGCCTTTTGCGCAACCTCGGGGAAGATCTCGAATGTTATCCACAAAACCTTCATGCCTCTTTCAGTATCTTGTCGAACATCTCCAGCCACTGCGGGATTATGACCTCGGGGGCGAAACGGTCGGACTTGCGTATCGCATTCACGGCCATACGCCCTCTCAACTCTCCATCGTCCAGCAGCTGCGAGAGCCTGCCGACATAGGCTTTCATGTCGAACGGGGCTACCCGAAAGCCGTCCGTCCCGTCGTCGACAATATCGCTCAAACTCTCGAAGCTATCGAACGCCACCGGCGTCACCCCGAACCGTATGGCCTCTATCAGCGTCATCGGCAATCCCTCGTAAGAGCTTGTCATACATATAACGGAGGCACGGCGATAATACTCCTCGGGGGGGACAAAACCGGTGAATGTCGCCCGTTTCAGTTTCAGCCGCCCTTTCAGCCGTTTCATCTGCCCCATCGCCTGTCCGTCGCCAAGCAGGACTAGCTCCCACGACGGATGGCGTTTCTCAATCTCGCTCCATATCCTTAACATCCTGTCCGGCCGCTTGTGCGCAATGTCCATGCGTCCGACGAACAGCACGATGTTCTCCTTTTCGGACATGTCGAGCCGCTGCGAGGCTATCGGGGTCGGGTTGAGTATGGCCACCAGACGGTCGAGATTGTGCTCGTCGGCTGCGATCATACGGCAAAACGTCCGGCGGTAGTTCTCCGAAAGCAGCACCGTGCGGTCGCTGTTTTCGTACACCCGTTTATAGATAGCCGAAAAGCGGCGGCATGCGCGGCGCAACGCCGAGGGACGTTGAAGCCGCCGCAAGAGGTCGCGCCCCACTCGCTCGATCGCACTGTTTCCCTTGCGCGGCAGGTTGAGAAGCCGCATTATCGCGTAATCGGGATTGATATGCAGCGTCGAGACGAGCTTTGCCTCCGTTCGCTGCCTGACGTCGATGCAGAGGTCGGTAAGCCACGGCAGGTGACAGAACTGGTTCATGATGATCTGCACCTCATGCTCCCTGACGAACCGCGACAGCGCCTCGAGGTTCCCTTCACTGTTCTCCGCCCCGCCGGGCAGCATCGACTGTTCGTGAATGTCGCTACCCTCCACGACATAGCCCGAACGTCGGCAGGCCACAAACCACACGTTGTGGCCTGCCCGCCTGAACTCGTCGCCCAGCAGCAGCGAAACGCTCTCAGTCCCGCCTGTGCGCGGATGGAACTCATTCTCGCCGATTATCAAAATATTCATATTTTTCCTCCTGTTCGTGCCATTCCTCTCCGTACAACCGCCATAAACGTCCGTCGTTCATCCGTATCGAAGCCCAAATATAGCGCAAAAACCGTAAACGCCAGCCAGAAAAGCGCCAATACGGCTGTCAACCTTACCCAGCCCTCTGCCATAAGCAGGCGTGGTATGCAGCCCACCCCCCCCGACATGGCGACGACGGCAAGGCATGGGGCGACAACCCGCATCAGGTAACCTCCGATCGAAACCCCGCACTGCCTGTGGGCAAACCGGATGACAATGCCCAGATTGACAACCATAAATGCAATGGAGGTCAAATACATGGCGTATGGCGGACAGCCCGCGCGGAACAGTAGCCAAATGAACGGCAACACCAGGCAATAGCTTGCCGAATGCCACAGCGTCATATTTTTCAGGTTGCCGGTGGCGTTTACCGCCGAGTTCAACGGCATGATAAAGGAGGTTACCAAAGTCTGGAGCATGATAAGCCGTGAAAATATCGCCGTCCACTGCGGCACATTTTTCAGCCAGAGGGCAAGGATATAGTCGGCCTCGACAATAAACGGCACAAAGAGCAGCGCGTTGAGAAAAAAACTCACTTTGGCCCCTGTCATCACGGCGCGGTGCATCGTCTGCTTGTCTCCCGCCCCCTCGCTCTTGACTATCGTCGGGTGGAGCGCCTTGAGCATGGTGTTCGAGAAGGCGGCCAGCTGTCCGTTGATCTGGTTCGCTATCCCCTGCGCCGTATTGAGCACGGCCCCGAAAAAGCGGTTCAGCACGACGCCCATGCCATAGACGGTCACCATGCTTGCCGTCGAGAGGACGAACGACCACCCCGAGAACGCAAACATCTCTCTGAACATTTTGCGGTTGAAGTATCGGTAGTTGACGCGGCATTCGTCATATTTTCGGTGGCAGTAGATGCGGTAGGTCAGCAGGACGACTACGGTCACGGAGGCCGTCAGCCAACCGTAGGTTATGAGTTTGTCGCCTGCGGTGCGCACCACCGCCAGCGCGACGCCCAGTTTGAGCAACGCCTCCCCCACCCCGACGATCGAGTAGACGAGCATGTTCTCGCGGGCGTTCAGCACGGCGTCGTAGGGCACGGACGTCACCGTGACCATCGTGCTGAGTATCATGAAATAATAGACCCACCGCGCCGCAAGGAGCCGCTCCGGCGGGATTTGCAGGAAGCCGTCGAAAAATATGTAACCCGCCCCGTAGAGCATCAGCCCGACCAGCAGCGAGAGGCCGAGGTGGATAAAAAACCCTACGTTGAATATCTCGCGCAGTTTCGCCCTGTCGCCCGCCCCCTCTGCATGGGCTATGAAGCGCATGGTCGCCGCCGCCATCGAGGCGTTCAGGAAGCCGAGCATGGCGATCGCTCCGCCCACAAGGTTGAAAACGCCGAAGTCCGCCGCCCCCAGCGAGCCGAGTATCAGGCGGGTGGTGTACAGCGACATGCCGACCGTAATAGCCATCTTCCCGTAGAGGAACATGGTATTTCTGGCAACCCTGGCGGCTGTCGCACTCATCCTATACGGTAATATGCAAAACCGTGGTGTTGCAACTCGTCACGGTCGTATATGTTCCTGCCGTCGAAGACCGCTGCGTTCTCTGCTGTCATGCTCCTGCGGACGCGCCCCCAGTCCACCAGACGAAACTCTTTCCACTCGGTCACCACGCACAGCGCGTCGGCCCCCGCCGCCGCGCCGAACATGTCGTCGGCATACCCTACCCTGTCGCCCAAAACCCCTGCTGCCACAGACATAGCCTCCGGATCATAAACTTTTATTTTAGCTCCGACCTGTAACAGTCGGGAGATCAATTCAAGGGCCGGCGATTCGCGTATGTCGTCGGTCTCCGGTTTGAAGGCCAGCCCCCAGACTGCGACACAACGCCCGTCCAGTCGTCCAAAGTGTGCCGTCAGCTTTTCGAACAGCCTCTGTTTCTGTATGTTGTTCACCTCGTCCACCGCCTCGACAAGCCTCATCGCACAGCCGTTCTCGCGGCCCGTGCGGGCCAGGGCGCGAACGTCCTTCGGAAAGCACGACCCTCCGTAACCGACGCCCGGGTAGAGGAACTTCATGCCTATGCGGTTGTCGCTGCCTATCCCCTTGCGCACCATCTCCGCGTCGGCCCCCACCCGCTCGCAGAGGTTGGCGATTTCGTTCATGAAACTGATGCGCGTGGCCAGCATGGCGTTGGCGGCATATTTGGTCATCTCGGCCGAGGCTACGTCCATGAATATCACCCTGAAGTTATTGAGCAGGAAAGGTTTGTACAACGCCTCCATCAGCCGCCGCCCGCGCTCGCTCTCCACCCCCACCACTATGCGGTCGGGGCTCATAAAGTCCTTGATGGCCGCCCCCTCTTTCAGAAATTCGGGGTTCGAGGCCACGTCGAAGTCGAGCTGTACGCCGCGGCGGTCGAGCTCGGCCCGAATTGCGGCACGGACCTTCTGCGCCGTCCCCACGGGCACGGTGCTCTTGGTGACGAAAAGCAGGTAGTCGCTCATCTTGCAGCCCACTTCGCACGCCACAGCCAGAACATACCGCAGGTCGGCGCTGCCGTCCTCCATCTGCGGCGTGCCCACGGCGCTGAAAACTATCTCGCAGCCGGGCAACGCCTCGTCGAGCGAGGTGGTGAATCGCAGTCGTCCGGCCGCCGTGTTCCTGCTCACCAGCTCCTCCAGCCCCGGTTCGTAAATGGGGATAACGCCGCGCTTCAAGGCGTCGATCTTGCCGCTGTCGACGTCGACACAGGTCACCTCGGCCCCCATTTCGGCGAAACAGGCCCCCGAAACCAGCCCCACGTAACCCGTACCAGTAATGGCAATCTTCATAATGTCGGCAAAGTTAACAAAATTTAGACATTCAAATTAAGATAACTATACTAAAAAATATTAAATTTGTATCGTTTTATGGTTTGCCGTGTTTTGCGCCAAGCAACTACATGCGCACAAACCATAAATCATCACACACACCGAAACCATGAGAAAAATATCACCAACCCAAATTGAGGGCAACCTCATCGAGCTGATCGGCCGTCAATGGATGCTGATCACAGCCGGCGACATGCAGGATTTCAACACCATGACCGCCAGCTGGGGCGCCATGGGCGAGTTGTGGAAGCGCCGGGTGGCCATCATTTTCATCCGTCCGCAACGCCACACCCTCGGCTTTGTCGAGCGCAGCAAACTGTTCACCCTTTCGTTCTTCGACGAGCGTTACCGTGGCGCGCTGAACATCTGCGGCACGAAGTCGGGACGCGACTGCGACAAGGTCGGCCAGGCGGGGCTTACCCCCTGCCCCACCCCGGGCGGCAGCGTTGCCTTCGACCAGGCATGCCTGATCATCGAGTGTCGCAAAATCTATGCCGATTGTCTGTCCGAGGAGAATTTTATCGATAAAAGCATCGTAGAGGCGATATATCCGGCGCGCGATCTGCATAAATTATTCATAGGCGAGATCCTGAACGTATTTGTATGAATTGCATCCTTGATACGACCTTCACCCGCTCCGACCCCATGCCTCCTGCGGTGGCCGAGTACGAGCGTTGCCGTTTCGCGGGGTGCGACATGCGCGAGGCGGAGCTGCCGGGGCGCATATTTATAGAGTGCCGGTTCGAGGAGTGCGACATGAGTTTGGCCTCGTTGCGGGGGACGGCCCTGCGCGAGGTGTTGTTCGTGGGGTGCAAGATGCTGGGCGCGAGGTTCGACGAGTGCAATGCGTTCGGGCTGGAAATGGCGTTCGAGGAGTGCCGGATGGACAATGCGTCGCTGTGTTCGCTGCGCCTGCCGCACACGACGTTCCGGCGGTGCAGCCTGCGCGAGGCAGACCTTGCGGGGTGCGACCTGACCGGCGCGGTGTTCGACGAATGCGACCTGACGGGGGCGATCTTCGACAACACCATCGTCGAGCAGGCCGACCTGCGCAGCGCGCGCAACTTCTCCATAGACCCCGAAGCCAACTACATCCGCCGCGCCCGCTTCTCGCTATCCGGGCTGGCGGGGCTGCTGGAAAAATATGATATTATTACGGAAGGCTTTTAACCCTTAAAACTGTAAAAAAATGATCGTTTCAAGCGGAGTTTACGCCATTATCTTTGCCGCCATTGCGGCCGCCGCGCTGCTGCCCTTCATCGTCGGCAAGCTGACAAAACGCCAGGAACCGGGCTTTTGGCAATACTCGTTCGTGCTGCTCGTCGTGCTGCTGCCGTTCAACTGGTACACCCCGACCATCATCGACGTTGACGGGACGGGACAGATCGACCGGCGCGTAGTGCTCTTTCCATCAAAGGATTACAAGTTGGGCAGGTACAACTACATCAACAACATGGGCCCTGACAGCCTGGTGTTCGAGTACGTGATGTACGGCAGTGTGGACGAGGGCGAGACGCCTGACAAGGCGCTGATCCTGCCAGGCGAATTGTACCGGGCCGACGTGGTTGCGATCGACTACCTGTTCGTCGACGCGCCGCAGTCGATCAGGATCAAAGGCAACGGGGCGATAAAAACCCGCCTCTATCGCTATGACGGGACGCTACACGACGACGAAAGTCCTCTGTCCGACGAAGAAGGGCCGCTGCCCTGCGAAGAATCCGGCGAATCAGGCGAATAGGAGAGGTAAACGCGGGCGCATACTGGCCGGAGCCCTCCATTCTCAATGCGGCAACGCTCCTGCTCCCTCTGTTTATACGCAGGGAGCAGGAGCGTTTTGGTTGCGACGCAAGCGAGTACCAAGCGGAGGTGGTCGAGCGGGAGGCCAAGAGCGGGAGCCAAGCGGAGATCAAGTGAGGGTCAAGCGGTGGGTCGCTCCCCTGCTTTTTAACGTTAGCAGCCCGTCAATGACGGGCTGTATGCTTGTGCGACAGTAAGATTGCAGTGGCGCAGTTTCAGAGGTTGCCCGAACTTTCCCTATGCAACCATGTCTCGCGGGTTTCATCTCGCAACCCCGCTGTCATGGAACGCCGCCATGCCCCACGGCTGCGAGACGAAACCTGCCGACAAGAAAGATGCGTCCGGAAGTTTTAAGCCGAACCTTAAAGCTCCGCCGGGGCCATGTGATCTTTTTCGAGGTTTTTGAAGTAGCGGTAGGTCGATACCTGCAACTCGTTCGCTGCATCTTCGTCGCAGACTATCATGCCGTTGCGATGGGTCTGCAACGCGCTGACCGTCCACTGGTGGTTGTAGCTGCCCTCAATGGCGTGATGCAGCGCGCGGGCCTTGTTGAAACCCGTGGCGAGGATTATCACCTCGTCGGCGTCGAGTATCGTCCCGACGCCGACGGTCAGGGCGGTACGCGGAACCTCCGATATGTCGTTGAACAGCCGCGAGTTGGCCACAATGGTCTCGTCCGTGAGGGTCTTCATGCGCGTGCGCGAAGCGAGCGACGAGAATGGTTCGTTGAAAGCTATGTGGCCGTCCGAACCTACGCCGCCGAGAAACAGGTCGATGCCGTCCGCCTCGGCGATCTTCTCCTCATACTCGCCGCACTCCAATGCTATGTCTTTGGCCATTCCATTGAGAATGTTGACATTCTCGGGCCGAACGTCTACGTGGCGGAAAAAGTTCTCCCACATGAAATAGTGGTAGCTCTGCGGATGGTCGGCGGGCAGGCCGACATACTCGTCCATGTTGAAGGTCACGACGTTGGCAAACGATACCTTGCCCTGTTCGTACAGGCGGATCAACTCGCGGTAGACGCCGAGCGGCGTGGTACCTGTCGGCAGGCCGAGCACAAACGGGCCGTCGCCCTGTTTGAGGCACGAGTTGATACGCGCAGCAATGTGGCGCGCCACCCAAACCGACGCCTCCCGTTCCGTGGGATGGATCAGTACTCTCATATAGCGTTGAGATTGATTTGTGTTATTTTGCTCTTACTTAATTGCATCGTGTTTCAGGAGAATAAATGCCGCCGGCCTCTGCGGGACAGGGGAATTTAATCAGACGCTCAACTTGACGAACACCTCAATGGCCTGATACTCTGCCATGCCGAGGCGGTTGTAGAGTTCGGCGGTGTGCTGTGTGCGCTCCTCGGCCCGCTGCCAGAATTCGCGCGAATCTTCGCCCGGGAATGGAACTATGTCCTTCTGCGACAGATGGCGATAGATGGCGTGACGCTTGCGGATCACCTCGTCGGGACTGAGCGGCACTGCCATGTCGACCATGTCGAGGCCCCACTCCTGCCATGCGCCGCGGTAGAGCCACAGCCGGCAATCCTTCATCCACTCCTCGCCGCGCACACGTTCGAGCGCCGCCAGTACCGCCTCGATGCAGACGCGATGTGTGCCGTGGGGATCGGAGAGATCGCCCGCGGCATATATCTGATGTGGGCGTATGCGTTGCAGCAGCTCTATGACTATGTCGATGTCGGCGTCGGTTATGGCCCCCTTCTTCACCCCGCCCGTCTCGTAGAACGGCAGATTGAGGAAGTGAACGTTGGTACGGTCGTTCAGCCCGAAGTGACGGCAGGCCGCTTTGGCCTCGGCGCGACGGATGGCCGATTTTATGCGCAGCAACGCTTCGGGCTGCGGCTGTCCCGGCTGTTTGGAGGCGATAATGGCGCGGAACCTGTCGTAGAGATCCTCCATGCCGCACTCGCGCGCGGTGTCGAGATTTTGCAGCACCACGTCGTCGTGAACGGCTATGTTGCCCGACGTCTGGTAGGCCACATGCACGTCGTGGCCCTGGTCGACCAGCCGCAGGAATGTTCCGCCCATCGAGATCACGTCGTCGTCGGGGTGTGGCGAGAAGATCACCACACGCTTCGGGAAGGGCAGCGAACGTTCGGGACGTGTCGAGTCGTCGACCCCCGGTTTGCCCCCCGGCCAGCCCGATATGGTGTGCTGCATGTCGTTGAACACGCGAATGTTGACCTGATCGTAAGCCCCTACGCCGTCGAGCAGCTGCCCGAGCGAATTGTCGGTGTAGTCGCCGTAGGTGAGTTTAAGGATTGGCTTGCCTACCGCCCCGCAGAGCCAGATCACCGCCTTGCGAATGGCTTTGGGCGTCCAGTTGCATGTACCCACGAGCCACGGCGTTTTGACGCGGGTGAGCTCCCCTGCTGCATTCTCGTCCACAACCACCTCGATGTTGGGGTGCGCCTGCAAGTAGGATGCCGGCAGCGACGCGGTTATCTCGCCCTCGACCAGGCGGCCCACGACCTCGGTCTTCTCTTCGCTCCACGCCATGAGGATTATCCTTCGCGCGGAGAGGACAGTCCCGATACCCATCGTTATGGCCATGCGCGGCACGTTGTCGAGCCGTCCGAAGACGTAACGCTGTTCGCGCACGCCGAGGGCCACGGGACGGGTGCGCGTGCCGGAGTGGCAGCCCGGCTGGTTGAAGCCGATCTGCCCCGAAACGCCCACGCCGAGAATCATCAGGTCGATTCCTCCGCGTTCGGCAATGGTTTTTTCGTAGTTGTGACACCATGCGGCCACCTCCTCGGGGGCGACGGTCGGGTCGAGCAGGAAGATGTTCTCGGGCCGCAGGTCGACGTGGTCGATGAAATCCTCGCGGATGTTGCGCCCGCGGCCCTCGATCTCTGCGCCGGTCATCGGATAGAACTCGTCGAGGCTGAAAATGGTCACATCGGCGAAGCTGACCTCGCCGGCGCGGTACATCTCGACCAGCTTGCGGTAAACCCCTACCGGGGTCTTGCCTGTGGTGAGGCCCAGCACGAAACCACTGTTCCCTGCGGCCCTTATCTGTTCTGCGATCGCTCCGGCCACATACTGCGCCCCGTCGGCCTCGGAGTCGAATATCGAGGCGGGGATACGCTCGAAGCGGGTGATGATCTCCGGCGGCTCGGCCCCCGGAACAAGCTCAGCCTGTCGCTGAAATCTGTAATTGCCTGTCATCTGTCGGTATTGATTTCGTCGACAAAGATAATGATTTTGCCTGAAAGTCCGTCCGGTTTTTTCCGCCAAAATTATATGGCGGAAAAAACCGGAGGCGGGTTCCCCGTGGCGTCACTTTACAATGGCCTGTTAACACCGGTCGGCATTGCCGCCACTTTACTCTACTCCCAACAGCCTGCACATTATCCTGTTGACCTCCGTGTTATCCATTATGCGGCTGAACTCTTTTGCCCCTGCGCCATAGGCCAGCAGGGGCACCATTGCAGCCGTGTGGCTTTTGCTTGCGCCGCCCGAGCCGGCGAAAGCAAAGGCTACCCCGCTTTCGCCGGCGGTGAAGTCGGCGTTGTTGGGGACGATAGCCATGCCGCCCGTCTCGTGGTCGGCCACTATCACGACAAGCGTTCCGGGAGTGCGGTCGGCAAAGTCGAAAGCCACCTTAACGGCGGCGTCGAAGTCGAGCGTCTCGCCGATGACCGTCTCCGCGTCGGCTGCGTGCCCGCCCAGGTCGATCTGCGACCCTTCGATCAGCGCGAAGAAGCCCTTTTTGTTCTGCGACAGCAACTCGAGCGTTTTGGCCGTGGCGCGGGGCAGGTAGTCGCCGCGCTTGTCCCTGCGGGGCATGTAGCCGTTGCACATCAGTCCGGCCAGCCTGCCCGAGGCGGTTTTCATGGCCTCGTCGATGTTGCGGGCAACCGTATAGCCTTTGGTCGCAAGTTCGGCGGCCAGATCGCGTTTGTCCCTGCGGTCGGTAAAGCTCTCGTTGCCGCCTCCCATGAAGACCTCCGCGCCCGACTCGACGAGCTGCAACGCTATGTTCTGATGTTCATTGCGATTTCCGGCATGGGCATAGAAGACGGCGGGCGTAGCGTCGGTGATGTACGAGGTTACCACCAGGCCGGTCGACATCCCTTTCCTGCGCGCCTTTTCCGCAATGGTTTCGAGTTTCGTGCCGTCGGGGCCCTGTGAGATCATTTTGTTGTCGGTTTTGTGACCGGTGGCCAGCGCCGTGCCTGCGGCGGCGGAGTCGGTGACGGTGTTGTTTGCCGAGCAGGTCTTGACGAGCCCGACGGCCTGGGCGCGCTCCATGTTCAGGGGCTGCCAGCTGTTGCGGAGCATCGCCGAGGTCAGCTGCGTCACGCCCATGCCGTCGCCGACCATAAAGATAATATTGTGCACCTTCGGGTCGCGCGCCGCAACCACCGAAACGACCGCCAACGCCAAAAACGTCGACAGCAGGAAACGAATATTTTTCATCGGAACTTTTTTTACTATACTTTTAATTATGGTTGGGAGGCCGTTAAAGCGCTCCGGCCAACCCGACCGATTGTCAATACGGGGCAATATTAGCAATAATCGGAGACAAACGCAAGCGTCTCCACAATCTAAAATATATTTTTATCCTTTGCACGCTGGCTGTCAATAGCGTATGTCGCGCGGACGGGTGCGGGCAGGTAGGGACGGACGAGTGCGGGCGCCGGAACGTCGTAACGGACTTTCTCTGCCAATAGAAAAAGGCGACCACATGTTTGCGATCGCCTTTTTTCGTTCCGCTCCTCAGCCAGGACTTGAACCTGGGACCCCCTGATTAACAGTCAGGTGCTCTAACCAACTGAGCTACTGAGGAATATCTGTTTTGCCCGTCCCGCGCATACCCAACGTTCCGGATTCGAAGTGCAAATATAAGGCTTTTATTGTTTCCGACAAACAAACGGGCAAAAAAAATTCACTCCTTATCCAAAATATTTCGTCATAGCGGCCCCAAAAGGCGAAACGGAGCGGAAAATCAGCCTCGCCGGGTTGCTTCTACCCACGTCCCCCGCAATGGCCGGGTTGCATGTACGGAACCTCCATGAACAGGCACCGGGGATGGTGCAGGGCGAGATAACGTTGCAGCGTCAGGCGGGTGTCGGCGGTGATCTCGGGTAGGGTTTCGGGATGCATGTTATATATCAGCCACTCCACCTCCACCCCCCGCGCGCGGCACGCTTCGAGGCTCAGCAGGGTGTGGTTGACGCTGCCCAGGCGCGGATTTGTTACCAGTATCAGCGGCAGGCGGCGTTCGGCGATATAGTCGATCGTGGTGTAGAGCCCCTCCAGCGGGGCCATAAGTCCGCCGGCCCCCTCCAGCAACACCGTTTGGTGAAGTTGCAAAAGCCGTTCGGTGGCGCGTTCGATGGCTGCAAAGTCTATCCGGCGGTTTTCGAGACGCGCGGCCAGGTCGGGCGAGGCGGGACAGGCGAAACGCACCGGACATGTGGTGTGGTCGAGATCTTCGGGCAGCAGCTCCATGCCCATGATACGGCGGTGGAGGGCAACGTCCTCCGAGACAGCGCCGTCGGGGCAGCCGGTCTGGATGAACTTCTGCGTGACGACGTCGATCCCCTCCCGCCGCCACTTGCGGGCAAGATAGCCCGTAGCGTAACTTTTCCCTGCGTCGGTGTCGATGCCCGAGACAAAATAGAGCCGTTTCATAGCGGCTGCAAAAGTAGTGTTTTTAAGGGCTCGATTAAAATTTAGCCGTCAAAAAGTTTTATGTTTTCCGTGCGCGGTTATTTATCTCCTTCGCGCTTCGGTTGCGCTTCGGTTGCGCTTCGATTGCGGCAGAAAATTCATCGGGAAATGAGGCATAATACTTAAAACTTAATCAGATTCTGACATAATATGCCTAAATTTGCAGCCATGAAAAGATCGATATTTATGGTTGCGCTATGCTGCGCAGCCTTTGCGACAGGCGTTGCGACAGACATTGCGGCGCAGGGCAACCCCTCTTCGACGCTGGTTTTTGACGAGCAGCAGTGGGATTTCGGCACGGTGCGCGAGCAGGACGGCACGGTGACGCACCGTTTCGGCTTCACCAACAAGGGGCGCAATCCTGTGGTCATTGAGCGCGTGGAGGTCGAGTGCGGCTGCACGAAGCCCGAATACTCCACAGCCCCCGTGAAGCCCGGCGAGCGCGGGACGATCGCCATAACCTACGACCCGACCAACCGCCCCGGCGCATTCCTTCGCGCGATAGAGGTGTGGAGCGGCAATGGCACGAATTATAACAGGCTGACCCTCAAAGGCGCCGTAATCCCGCGCCCGCGAACCGTGGCCGACGATTACCCTGTGGAGCTGACAGCAGGGGTGCGCCTTACGGGGCTGTGGCTCGACTTCGATTTTATAGGTCAGGGCAGGGCCAAGTCGAAGACAGTCGGCTATGTAAACACTTCCAACAAAAGCGTTACTTTACGTATAACCACGGCACGTGCTCTCGATCAGCTCAGTATCACCGCGCCGCAACAGTTGGCGCCCGGCACGCGGGGTGAGATCACCGTCACCTACGATCTTTCAGGAGGGCCGGCATGGGGACGCATGTCGGACGATATATATCTGTGGCTCAACGGTATAAAGGTTGAAAATCCCATTATGACCGCCGCTGTGGGGGTGGACGCTTTCGGCGGGATTGCAGCGGACGCTGCCCCGCGCGCCAAACTACCGTCGCTGTTCCACCATTTCGGCGAGGCGGCGGCGGGCAAAACCCTTGTCAAGGAGTTTACGCTTAGCAACGAGGGCAAAAGTCCTCTGACAGTGCGGGATGTGCAGTGCGGCGGCAAGGCGTCCACTTCACTTAAAGCAGAAACACAGATAGCGGCAGGCAAAGAGATAACATTCAAGGTAATGCTGTCTACGAATGACACCGCAAACGGTCGTACCGCGGGCACAGTGACCATCATACTCAACGACCCTGCAAAGCCCCTGCGCGAATTGCGGGTAGTGAGCAACGTTAAGTAATGCACAGGATTATATAATCATGTATAAAATATTAAGCAAAAAACAGTTAGCCGCCGGAATAATACGGATGGAGGTCGAGGCCCCGCGGGTGGCGCGGGCGGCCCTGCCGGGGCAGTTCGTCATAGTGCGGGCCGACGAGCCGGGCGAGCGGATACCGTTGACCATAGCCGATTACGACGCGGCAAAGGGCAGCGTCGTGATCGTCACCCAGACCATCGGCGTGTCTACACGGAAAATCAACGCATTGGAGCCGGGCGATACGCTGCTCGACTTTGCCGGGCCGTTGGGCCGTCCGTCCGACTTTGTGACAGAGACTCAGGGCGGACTCTGCGCGAAACGCATACTGTTCGTCGCCGGAGGGGTCGGCGCGGCCCCTGTCTATCCGCAGGTGAAGTGGCTGCACGAACGCGGCGTGGAGGCAGACGTCATAATCGGCGCAAAGAACCGCGAAATGCTGATCATGACAGACGAAATGCAGAGTGTGGCACGAAATCTCTACCTCGCCACCGACGACGGCAGCGCAGGGTTCAGGGGTTTGGTCACCGAGTTGATGAAAGAGCTTATCGACAACCGCGGGCAGAGGTACGACGAGGTGATAACCGTCGGCCCGATGATCATGATGAAGTTCGTCGCGTTGACCACCAAAGCCTACGGCGTCAAGACGATAGCCAGCCTCAACTCGCTGATGGTCGACGGCACCGGCATGTGCGGCGCGTGCCGGGTGAGCATCGGCGGGCGGACGCTCTTCACCTGTGTCGACGGGCCGGAGTTCGACGCCCATCTGGTGGACTTCGACGAGGCAATGCGCCGTCAGGGAATGTATAAAACGCAGGAAGAGAGAGCTCTGCACAAATGTAAAATCGGATTATGAACAAAATAGCGAGAGTGCCTGCGCGAGAACAGGAACCTGCGGCGAGGGCGGCCAATTTCGAGGAGGTTTGTTACGGTTACAGCGTCGAGGAGGCGCAGAGGGAGGCCTCGCGCTGCCTCGACTGCCGCAAGCCGCGCTGCGTGGCGGCATGCCCTGTGTCGATAGCGATCCCCGAATTTATCGGTAAGCTGCTCGAGGGCGATCTTCGGGCGGCAGCCGGTACCATCTTGCGCGACAGCTCGCTGCCGTCGGTGTGCGGGCGCGTCTGTCCGCAGGAGACGCAGTGCGAGGGGGCATGCATCCTCGGCATAAAGGGCGAACCGGTGGCCATCGGCAAACTGGAACGTTTCGTGGGCGACTGGAACATCGAGAACGGCGACAAAAGCGTGGCCCAACAGACCGCCGGTCGTAAGGTGGCCATCGTCGGCAGCGGCCCGGCGGGGCTGGCCTGTGCGGGCGACCTGGCGAAGATGGGTTACAGCGTGACGATCTTCGAGGCGTTGCACAAGCCGGGCGGGGTGCTGGAATACGGGATACCCGAATTTCGTCTGCCCAAACAGCGGATCGTGGCGGCGGAGATCGACAGCCTGCGGCGGCTGGGGGTTGTGATAGAGACTAATACGATCGTCGGGCGCACCGTTACCGTCGACTCGCTGATGAACGACGAGCATTTCGAGGCGGTGTTCATAGCCTCCGGGGCCGGATTGCCGAAATTCATGGGCATAGCAGGCGAGAACCTCAACGGCGTTATCTCGGCCAACGAGTTCCTGACCCGCAGCAACCTGATGCGCGCCTGCGACGAACGTTACGACACGCCGGTACACGTCGGGCGGCGTGTCGTGGTGGTCGGCGGGGGCAATGTGGCGATGGACGCCGTCCGCACGGCGCGCAGGCTCGGGGCAGAGGCGTTAATTGTCTACCGCCGTTCGGAAGCGGAGCTTCCGGCGCGCGCGGAGGAGGTGCATCACGCCCGCGAGGAGGGGATCGAGTTCCGGATGCTGACCAACCCTGTGGCCATTCTCGGCGACGAACGCGGCTGGGTGCGGGCCATACGCTGCGTGCGCATGGAGCTTGGCGAGCCTGACGCTTCGGGGCGGCGTTCGCCGGTGGAGGTGGCCGGGTCGGAGTTCGAGATCGAATGCGAGGCGGTGGTGATGGCCCTCGGCACCTCGCCCAATCCGTTGATCGCCTCGACAACCGAGGGGCTCGCCACGCAACGCTGGGGCGGCGTCGTAGCCTCCGAAAGCGGGGCCACATCGCGTCCAGGGGTCTTCGCCGGCGGCGACGCCGTCACCGGCGCCGCCACCGTCATCCTCGCCATGGGCGCCGGACGCACAGCAGCAAAGGCGATAGACGAATATCTCTCTACCAAATAACTAAGGCCATGATACTCACCGAAAACAACACACGGACGGAATTTGTGGAGGCTGTGGCGCGGGCTATGATGGCGGCGGCGCGGACGGCCCCCAAGGGCAAGGGCATTGACAATCTCGAACTCGTAACCGTCACGGGCGACGAGCTGCGGCGGCTGGGCGAACAGATGCACCGTTACGCCGAGGAGTTGGGCTACATGTTTTTTCATCGCGACGCGGAGAACATTCTCGCGAGCGAGGCCGTTGTGCTCGTCGGCACGCGGGCGGCGGCCATCGGAATGAACTGCGGCATGTGCGGCTTCCCGACCTGCGAGGAGCGAGGGTCTCATCCGGCATTCCCGTGCGGCTTCAACCTTACCGACCTGGGCATCGCCGTTGGGTCGGCCTGCGCCGTGGCCGCCGACCACAGGATAGACTCGCGGGTGATGTTCTCCGCAGGGCTCGTGGCGCGCAAGACCGGCCTGATGAACGGCTGCCACACCGCGCTGGCCATCCCCCTGAGCTGCACCGGCAAGAGCCCCTATTTCGACCGCGTATCGACACGGCCGGCAGGGGCGTAATTTATGTCATTTTGAGCGGGGCGCAACAGAATCGAAAACCGTCCCTGGTTTTCGGCCTCGCAAAGGTCGGAAAGTCCATATTAACAATACCTTGCCAAAATTGCATGGCATTGCCGATTTTCAACTCTTAAATTTTGAAAGTTTTGAAAACAGATAAATTTGATATAATTTCAGGTAAATATTTGCTTGCAAAAAAAACAGTTTAATTTGTCGTAGCAAAATTCAAGCGGTATGAATAGGATAATCTATCGCCCGTCGAAGAGAATCACAACGGGCAGGGTGATAATGGCGATAATAATCGCTATCGTATTTCTTTGCGCCGTCTTGTGCGGCTTGTAAGAAAGTGGCTGCTTAAAAAGTCCGCCCTCGCGTCATTGCGAGGGCGGGTTTGCCATGCGTAAATCACTCTCCGTCGGCGAGGGCTGTCAGGCGAAGCAACAGAGCCAGGCCAAGGGCCGTCGAGTTTGTTCGAAATGGCCGAGGCGCGACAGCGTAAATCAGGCATAGCGCAGGTAACCCTGTGAGGCGAATATCTCCTGATTATTCCGAGTTTGCCCCTGCCCTCGCAATGACGAAACGCGACGACGGAAAATCAGGCTTTTGAAACAGCCTCTTTATTGCAGTAGTCCCAAAGTCGGGAGAAGACACCAAACCTTCGAAACATCGGCATTATTCGCCGATACAATTCTTTCTTATATTAAAAGACTCGGATTGTTTCGAGCTTACAGATCCACCCTTGCGACAACGACGCGCCGAGCAGCTTCACCGGCATCTTATTGTTTCGAGCTTACAGATCCACCCTTGCGACAACGGCGGCCCCGATATACAAAAACCTCTCGGTATTGTTTCGAGCTTACAGATCCACCCTTGCGACAACCGAAACCACCCTCTCGCACCCCGCCAAGCGATTGTTTCGAGCTTACAGATCCACCCTTGCGACAACGGAGCCTCGACCGGATTGCTTCGCTCGTTGCACTCACATGCAGCAACAAGGAGCCTTTCGGCCTCGCAAAACGAGGCCGAAAGCCTGCAACCTCGCGCATGTCCGCAAGCAGTTGTCCCTATCCCTCGCCTGCTGCTTTATGTGGCGGCCATGCGCCGGATGCAACCAGCTGTCAATGCCCATAAAACAAGCCGCCACCAAAACGCACTGCACCCCAAAAGTTGCGACGCACATACGCATACTTTTGGGGTGCAGTTCAAAACAGAGGCGGCTTTATTTGCCGATAGAACTTACCGGTCTCCCATATCGGGGATTGGTTTTTGATATTCGCCGCTTTCGAGCCTGCCGCGCACCGCGTCGAAACAACCGAGCGTGTAATTGACGTCATCCAGCGTGTGGACGGCCGTGGGGATGATGCGCAGAATGATCTCGCCCTTCGGGATGACCGGATAAACCACCACCGAACAGAACAGGTTGTGGTTCTCGCGCAGGTCGACCACAAGGTTGGTGGCCTCCTCCAGCCCGCCCTTCATGTAAACCGGCGTTACTGGCGAGGCGGTAGCGCCGATGTTGAAGCCGCGCTCGCGGAAGCCGCCCTGCAAGGCGCGCGTGATCTCCCACAACTTCTGCTGGAACTCCGGATGGGCCTCGATCAACTCCAGACGCTTCATCGCCCCCATCACCATCGGCATCGGCAACGACTTGGCGTAGGTCTGCGAACGCATGTTATAGCGCAGAAAATCAATAATATACTTATGCGAGGCGACAAACGCCCCGATACCGGCCATCGACTTGGCAAAGGTGTTGAACAGCACGTCCACCCCCTCCGTCACCCCGAAATGGTGCGTCGTGCCCTTGCCGCCGGGCCCCATCGTGCCGAAGCCGTGGGCGTCGTCGACCAGCAGGCGGAAGTCGAACTCTTTTTTGGCGGCGACTATTTTGTCGAGCATCCCCAGGTCGCCCTTCATGCCGAAGACCCCCTCGGTGATGACCAGTATGCCCCCTTTGGTCTCGGCAACCACCTTCGCGGCGTGCTCCATCTGCTTGCGGAAACTCGCCTCGTCGTTGTGGGCGAAGACGAACCGTTTGCCGGTGTGGAGCCGCAACCCGTCGATGATGCAGGCGTGGGCCTCGGCGTCGTAGACAACCACGTCATTGCGCGAGAGCAGCGAGTCGATGATCGAGATCATCCCCTGATAGCCGAAGTTGAGCAGGAAAGCGTCCTCCTTGCCGACGAACGCGGCCAGTCGACGCTCCAGCTCCTCGTGATATACGGTCTGGCCGCTCATCATGCGCGCCCCCATTGGCGAGGCCATGCCGTACTTTGCGGCGGCCTCGGCGTCGGCCTTGCGCACTTCGGGGTGGTTGGCCAGTCCGAGATAGTTGTTCAGGCTCCAGTTGAGCACTTCGCGACCGCGGAACTCCATGCGCGGGCCGATCTCGCCCACCAGTTTCGGAAAGGAGAAGTAGCCGTGGCTCTGCTTCTGGTACATGCCGATCGGGCCGCCGGCATTGCGTTTGATCCTGTCGAATATGTCCATGATACTTGCGATGTTTTTGATGCGGCAAAATTAATATTTTTGTTCGGAAATATCCCTTCGCGGCGGAATATTATTCAACAAAAACCGCCCCCGTGCATGAGGGCGGTTTTCGATTTGCATGAGGGCGGTTGCCGTGCCGCCGGCAAAGAATCTATTTCTCCGCAGCTTCTTCGGCTGCTTTTTGGGCTGCCTTGCGTTGCCTTGCGCGCTTGTCCTGTTCAAAAATAATCGTTAAACCTATAATAGACACAATAAAAAGAAGGAAACTAACAATGAACTTTCTGAAATCTGTGATTTCCGTCTCTAATGGAAAAGTGCTGCTTTCGATTTTCCACCCGAACAAATGACGCCCGATAATATAGACGAAATGAAGAAGGCTGAACCAGCCAATAGCACAAAGGAAAGTGTTGAAATATTGTTGCAGCCGTTTAAGATATTGTTTCATTACCATGCAATTTTAAGGTTTGAAAAACTGTTCAGTTCCAATGTTCTGTTGGGTGCTGTTGCGGGCAGGTATTATGCCGCCCTGAGCGAAATGAAGCGTAGCGAAATACGGATTCCTGCGAACAGCCGATCGACAGTACTACGGCCGCCAGAGCTACGGCGCAAGCCGACAGCGCA
The DNA here is from genome assembly GCA_031256675.1 of Rikenellaceae bacterium. Lineage (GTDB taxonomy): Bacteria > Bacteroidota > Bacteroidia > Bacteroidales > Rikenellaceae > JAIRQC01. Next base: position 9,786 of record JAIRQC010000071.1, on the reverse strand, counting down.
CCCCTTAGTGTGCACCTAATTACCTAAGATTCAGGGCGATAGCCCCCCCCAGTAAACTTAAAGTTTTTCATGATGGTGAAAATTTTAAGGTTAATAAATTTTTATGGGCCCGCAACGTGCGAACCCATGACAAATTTACAAACAATAAAATTAAAAAGCAAATTTTATCACCTCGCCTGTGCAAAAAGTTTCTTGCCGAGTTGAACGACCCTGTAGCGCGGGTTGGCTTCGAGGATCAGCCGCTCCATCACCTGCGGGTCGTCCGGCAGGTGGTAGGTGCACAGGGCCAGCTTCGGGGCGAAACGTTGCAGGGTCTCGCGCGCCCCTGCCAGCATGTTGCGCTCGAAGCCCTCGATGTCGGCCTTGATAAAATCCACGCGGGACAGCCCCTGTTCGCGCACGAAGTCGTCTATTGTTGTGATTTTCACCTGTATCGTGTCGTATCCCGCGTGCGGCAGGAATGTGTTGCCCTCGCCGTTCTGGTCGAGGCCGCAGACCGAAAAACCGAGCTCGCCCGCGCTGTCGCCCAACCCTTTTTGTACCGGGACGATCGCCCCATCGGCGTTCAATGCGGCGGTGCGGCAGACCATCTCGAAGAGTTCCGGCGTGGGCTCGAAAGCGTATGACGTTGCCCCCCTGACTGCGGCGTAAGCGCTGAAATCGCCGATCCACGCCCCTGCGTCGATCACCACGTCGCCCGGCTCCACGCGCACGTCAATGCCGTCGCCCGTGTAGCCGTATGGCCCCTCGAACCACTCGTCCAGATCGTGCGCCAGCCGTGGCGTATAGCGGTCTTTATTAAGGCAGTAGACGGCCAGCGAGTCGAAAAAAACCTTGTACATCCGGTATTTCTCTTCGAACGGCAGCCGCGCCCCCTTGAAGTCGTAATACTGCGCCCCGTCACTCCCCGTGCGCACCCAGCGGCGATCGAAACGGGCAAACTTGCGGTGGTTGTTGGCAAGCATGAGCCTGCCGATCCTGTCGGGTGACACGCCGACCGTCAACGCGGCCCGCCTCACTGCGAACCAGAAAATCGTGGGCGTATCCACCACCCCAATACGCCAAAGTCTGAGCGTAGCGCCTATGCTTGCCATAATATTTTTTATTTTTTGCGCAAAGATAGCAAAAAAACAGGGGCCCTGTTCGGGCCCCCTGCTTTTTTATCGCTGCGTGCTGTCGTCAATGCAGGGTATTCTGCCTGGCGGATATGTACTGCACGTCGAGTTCCACCGCCTCGTTCGGGCCGATGGCGGGTTTGACCGGCAGGCTGACCTTCCATATCGGCGCTATGGTCAAATAGTTCTGATAGACCTTGACCGTGAGCCTGTACCTGCCCTCGCCCAGCCACGTGAGGCAGACGTTGAGCTTGTCGACGCCGCTGGTCGACCCGCCGCAGGCGTTGACCACCGAGCAGGTATTGAAATCGAGGTCGGGTACCGAGTCGTTGGCGTAGCGGTTCGCAACTGCAAACTGCTCCTTCGTGCGGACTATCTGCACTTGGCCTACGGCCGGGCCTGCCGGATAATCGTTCACGGGCCACGGCAGGGTGTAATCGCTGTCCGTGCCGGCGACAGTGTCGCCCGGCGTGCGGGTGGTTTCAACGAGGCGGGTTACGGGACCCTCGGTCTCCGCGACCGGTTTGCCGCAGCCGAAAATATTCAGCGCGAGCGCGGCGCATGCAACAAAAAACAGTTTTTTCATAACAGTGTGATTTTAGTGGGTTTAACTCTGTTTCGCTGCAAAGGTAGCTATATGAGGTTAGAATAAACACATTTAATGTGATTTTCGCAAATTTTTTTCGCAAAATTTTTTTACTCGGAGATTATTTTAGATTGATATACAATGTATTAAAAAAACAGCCCGAAGTGAAACAATTTATGAGGCGCGGAGCGTTCCACCGTTGCGGCCCGCAATGACGGAACGGGATTATTCGCTTCGCGTGAGATGACATTTTGGTTATTCTCCAAAAAATATATAACTTTGTGCGATTTATATCCCATTTCAGACATGATGCGAGCCCTGAGAGTTATACCGATCGCCGCCGCAGTGGCGCTGACAGCCGCGTGCAGCAGCTACAACAAGCTGCTCAACAGCAAGGATTACAACAGGATGTACGAACGCGGGCTGCAATATTACCAGGCAAAGGACTACCGCCGTTCATTGCAGCTGTTCGAGGAGTCGGGCCCCTATTTCGTCGGCACGATGCGCGAGGACAGCGCATCATTCTACCTGGCCGCCTCGAACTACAACATGGGGTATTTCGAGACCAGCAGCGAGTTGTTCGAGACGTTCCGTTTCAAGTATGGCCGCAGCAAGTTCATCGAGGAGGCCGAATATCTCTACGCGATGGGCTTCTACTACTCCTCGCCCGCCGTCGAACGCGACCAGTCCTCGACCGTCAAGGCCATCAACTCGATCACCGAATACATGGCCCGCTATCCGGCCACCACAAAAAAGGAGAAGCTGGACAAGTGTCTGGCGGAACTCACCCAGAAACTGTGGGACAAGGAGTTTCAAAGCGCCTATACATACTACAAGATAGAACGTTACAAGTCGGCGGTCGTTGCGTTGAAGAACGCGCTCAACACCTATCCCGAGTCGAACCACCGCGAGGAGCTGATGTACCTGACGGCCAAGTCGAGCTATCTGTTCGCCGCCAAGTCGTATGAGCACAAGCAGCGCGACCGTTACATGAGCGCAATGGACGACTACTACAACTTCATATCGGAGTATCCCGAGAGCAAATATCGCCGCGAACTCGACCAGATGCAGGAGCGGTCGAAAAAGTTCATCGCAAACCACGGAGAAGAGACCGAAAAAAAACAATAGCAATGGAAAAAAGACCGATCCCCACATCGACCGTTACGCGCAAGATCACCGACATAGACGCCCCGACGGGCAACGTTTACGAGTCGGTGGCCATCATAGCCCGTCGCGCCAACCAGATCGCCGCCGAGACCAAACAGGAACTCAACCGCAAACTGTCGGAGTTCTCCACCTCGACCGACTCGCTCGAAGAGACATTCGAAAACCGCGAGCAGATCGAGATCTCGCGCTTCTACGAGCGCCTGCCCAAACCGAGCATCATCGCCACCGAAGAGTTCCTCGACGGCAAGATCTACTTCCGCAGGGGCGGCAACGAGGAGGCATAAGGTATGTCGCTGAGCGGCAAGCATATCCTGCTGGGCGTCACGGGAAGCATAGCGGCTTTCAAGGCGGCAACGCTCGCGAGGTTGCTGGTGCGTGCCGGGGCCAAGGTGCGGGTGGTCATGACCCCGCTGGCCAAGGAGTTCATCACGCCGCTGACAATGGCCACACTGTCGCGCAATCCGATACTTGTAGAATTTTTCGACCCCGAGAACGGCGCGTGGAACAGCCACGTCAGCCTCGGCGAGTGGGCCGACTGTTACCTCATAGCCCCCGCAACGGCCAACACACTGGCCAAAATGGCCTGCGGCGTGGCCGACAATCTGCTGCTGACCACATACCTGTCCGCCTGCGCGCCGGTGGTCGTCGCCCCGGCCATGGACCTCGACATGTATGCCCACGCAGCCACGCAGCGCAATCTGACCGCTTTGCGGGCAGACGGCGTTTTGGTCGTCGAGCCCTCCGAGGGCGAACTCGCCAGCGGACTGACAGGCAAGGGGCGCATGGCCGAACCTGAGGAGATACTGACCTTTCTTGCCGAGGTTCTATGTCCGCCCGCGGCAGGGGCTGTCGGTTCTGTGCCCGGAGCGACCGGGGTCGGGGCCGCCGGAGTGGTCGGGGTCGGGGTCGGCGCGGCCGGTGGTGAAAAAAAAAAGAGTAAGCTCTCCGGACGGAAAATAGTCGTCACGGCCGGGGCGACCATCGAGGCCATAGATCCGGTGCGCTATATCTCCAACCACTCGTCGGGCAAAATGGGTTACGCCATAGCCGAAGAGCTGGCTGCGCGCGGAGCAGAGGTGACGCTCGTCTCGGGACGCACCGCGCTCACCGCAAGCCCGACCATCCGCAACGTAAGCGTTAGTTCAGCACAGGAGATGTACGATGCTGCCGTAGAGCATTTTACCAACGCCGACGGGGCTGTGATGGCGGCGGCGGTGGCCGACTATGCTCCCGCATCGCCCGCAGCCGAGAAGATCAAGAAAAGCGGCGGGGTTATGACGCTGGAACTGCACAAAACCAAAGACATAGCTGCCGAACTGGGTCGCATCAAAGGCGAGCGTCTTCTGGTGGGCTTTGCTCTCGAAACCGAGAACGAACAGGCCAACGCCGAGGAAAAACTGCGACGCAAGGGGTTCGACTTCATCGTACTCAATTCACTGAAAGACAAAGGCGCAGGGTTCGGCACCGAAACCAATCGCATAACTATCCTTGACCGTTTCGGCAACGTCGTCCCCTACCCTCTCGCCCCGAAAAGCGAAGTTGCGCGGGTGATTGTCGACAGGATGGAGGAGTTCTTCGGCCAAGAGGCAGAACTATGAAAAGATATGCCGCCATAGCCCTGCTGTTATTGATAACTGCGCCCGTCCCTGCGCAAAAGACGTCGCAAAGAGACAGGAGCGTTTCCGACTATTATTTTCCGAAAAACTCTTTTTCGACCGATAACGATTCGGATGCGTTCAGGCAGATCTGGTATGGCAAGCACCTGGATGTACTGGACAGGGAGAAATTGACCGTGCACCAAAACGCCATACGTTTCACCTATCTGAGAACGTTTCACGGGCCGTTTTCCATAAAAACGACGTGGAACGGCTCTGAAAAAACAGTGTTGACATTCAGCATGTCGAACGGAGCAGGCGGTTATGGTGCAGGGATATTGACAACACGTTTCAGAAGAAAATTAACCGCCGCGCAACTCGGCGAACTGATCGGACTGACGAAAAAATACGATATTTTCGATCAGCCGTCGACAATCGAAGAGCCTGTCTGCGACGGTTCACAGTGGATAATCGAGATAAATATCGACGGAAAATACAAACGCCGCATAGCGGCGCAGTATATAATATCGGTAAATATCTGATAAGACTGTCCGGACAAACAATAGACGATCTATACTGATGCTGACCAGACTGACGGTAGAGAATTACGCACTGATCGAGCGGCTCGACATCGAGTTCGCCCGCGGCCTGAACATCGTCACGGGCGAGACCGGGGCGGGCAAATCTATCCTCTTGGGCGCGTTGTCGCTGCTGCTCGGCGCCAAGGCCGAGGCTGGCGTCATCGCCGACCAGTCGCGCAACTGCGTGGTCGAGGGGACTTTCTCCGTGGCGGGATACAACCTGCAACCGCTGTTCGAGGCCGCCGACGTCGACTGCGACGAGCAGGCCGTCGTCCGCCGGGTGATCGCACCGGGGGGCAAAAGCCGTGCCTTCATAAATGATGTACCGGTTCAATTGACCACGCTTAAAGAAATTGTACTCAAACTTATAGACATTCACTCGCAACATCAGAGTCTTGCCATCGGCGACGAAGGTTTCCGCATCGAGGCTATCGACACGCTGGCCGCTCATCCCGAACTGCTGGCGCGCTACCGTGAAGTTTATGCGGAGTTGCTGGCGCGCGAAAAGGAGCTGGCAAGGCTGCACAGCGAGGCTGCCGCAAGCAGAAAAGACGAAGAGTACCTGCGTTTTCAGTCGGAGCAACTCGTCGCCGCCGCGCTCAAAGAGGGCGAACAGGCTGAACTGGAAGCCATTCGCACCGAGCTGGCCCATGCCGAAAAGATCCGCGAGGAGTTAAGCGCGGCCATAGCGGCCATCGACGGCGAGGATACCGGGGCGTTGACACTGTTGCGAAACGCGCGTGGGTCGCTGAGCCGGATAGAGGCGGTTTATTCGCGTTCCGCCACGCTCGCGCCGCGCATCGAGAGCCTGCATATTGAGTTGAAAGACATACTGACAGAGCTCGTCGCGGGGCTCGAACGCATCGACGCCGATCCCGAGCGGCTTGAACGCGCCGACGAGCGGCTGTCGATGCTCTATTCGCTCCAGCAGAAGCATCGCGTAGCGTCGGAGGCCGAACTTATCGCCCTGCGCGACGATTTTGTTCGCCGGCTGGCCCTCGTGGAGAGCTTCGACGAGGCAGTAGCCGGAACAGAGCGCACAGTGAACGCTCTGCGCGAAAAGGCCTCGGGGTTGGCCGCCGAGATAGGCAAGGGACGCCGCAAGGCTGCCGCAAGGGTCGAAAAGCATGTTGCCGAGATATTGCGCCGCCTCGGAATGACTGACGCCCAATTCAGTATATCCGTCAACGTAAAGGAACAGTTGAGTTCGACGGGGTCGGATACGGTGGATTTCCTCTTCTCGGCAAACCGAAACATGGCCCCGCAGCGCGCCGAAAAGACAGCCTCCGGAGGTGAACTGTCGCGTCTGATGCTGGCCATAAAGTCGCTCGTGGCCAAGAGTATAAAATTGCCGACAATTATTTTCGACGAGATCGACAGCGGCGTGTCGGGGCGCATTGCCGACGACATGGGCGAGATCATTGTCGAGTTGGCCGGGGCGATGCAGGTTGTGAACATCACCCACCTGCCGCAGGTAGCCTCCAAAGGCGAGCGTCACCTGCTTGTTTACAAGGAAAATTCGCGCACGTTCATCCGTCGGCTCAGCCGCGAGGAGCGCGTGGCCGAGATCGCCAAGATGCTCAGCGGCAACACAGTAACCGACGCAGCAATGGAGCAGGCAAGGCTGCTGCTTGGGTAGGCGCACCCGAACCGTCCGGCACATGCTGCAAGTCGACATGAGGCCTCCGAGTGGGCGCGATCGAGACCACGCCGAAATGGGCGACTGCCGGGTACTGAACAAAAGTCTTTCGGCCCTGCGAAACATGGTCGATGCAGGGCCGGTTACGCACCACCTTTAACCGCCTCTTTTGTCCCGACGACCGCGCCTGTGCCGGACTTGGCGGCGACAGCATAACGGCGACGGTTTGGCGGCGATAGCATAGCCGCGACGGTTTTACTGCGGGCCGGGCCTCTGCGGGCCGAACCAGCAACCGCTGCCCGCAATTAAACCCGCTTGTGTGGGCGTCGCCCGCACCGCCCGCACCGTCCGTGCCGCAGCCTGCACCGTCCGCAGGAGTGTCGGGCGCCTGCGGAAGGCGGGAGCGTCGGGCGCCGTCGTTTTGACTGCCACAATGCTGTGCGGTTTCGGTCGTGACTGCACCGTGCCAACAGTGTTTGGGCCTGCGGATAGCGCGCCTGCCCTGATGCACACAGGCCCTGCTGCCTGTCGGCCTCCCCCTTTATCGCTCAAAGTCCAAAAAGAGGGGGCGGACTGCACGCTCCGCAATAAAAAACTGCGGCGCAGGCAGGCGAACAGGGCGGCGAAGTTTCGGCATAACGTCTCGCTTGCAGAGCACGGTGACCTCGTCTATAAACGCTGCCTCCGTAAGGCTAAGCGTCACCGTTGACACTGCCAACGGGCAGCAGACCAAAAGCCGCCGGAGACGGAGCGTTTCCACGTCGGGCCACCATGCCCGCTCACCCATAGCGTATAGGTCCAAGGCGCGAGGCGGCAAAAGCAGGTCGCAAGCACACCGTCGCCCTGAGTTGCTGCGGGATGCCGACCCCGCTTCGCAAGCAAGGCCGAAAGACTTTCCGGCTAAAGCCCGGCTGTCCTGCAATGGGCCCGAGGGGTGCAGGGACGCCGAGGGGCACAAGGTTGCGAAAAGAAAATCCGATTAGGTATTGTAGAATTGTACCATGTTTTTCGGTCGGCAAAGCAGCCGTAATCGGGCTTATAGCGCACTGTGGCAGGGTTTAGTAACTATTTCAGAACATTTTGTCTGTTTTTTGCCGTCGTAATTCGTATCTTCGCAGCTCAAACACCTCCCTGCCGAACGGCTATTTTTGCGCAACAATCACAACAATCGCAACAAAACAGGAAAGCGCCATGAACGAAAAACTGTATGTATTCGACACCACTCTCCGCGACGGGGAGCAGGTCCCGGGCTGCCAGCTCAACACGACCGAAAAGATCGAGGTGGCCCGCATGTTGGAGTCGCTGGGGGTGGATGTGATCGAGGCGGGCTTTCCGGTATCGAGCCCGGGCGATTTCGCCTCGGTGCAGGCCATCTCGAAGGCGGTCTCGCTGCCGACGATCTGCGCGCTAACCCGGGCCGTGAAACGCGACATCGACGTGGCGGCCGACGCATTATCGCTGGCCAGGCATGGGCGCATCCACACCGGAATAGGCGTTTCGACCTACCATATCTACGACAAGCTCAAATCGAACCCCGAAGAGATACTCAAACGGGCGGTCGAGGCGGTGAAATATGCCCTGCGCTATGTGGAGGATGTTGAATTTTACGCCGAGGATGCCGGACGGGCCGATAACGAGTACCTTGCGCGGGTGGTCGAGGCGGTCATCAAGGCAGGGGCCACCGTCGTCAACATTCCCGACACCACCGGCTACTGTCTGCCCGACCAGTACGGGGCCAAGATCCGTTACCTGATGGAGAATGTCGACGGCATTCACAACGCCATCATCTCCACCCACTGTCACAACGACCTGGGCATGGCCACGGCCAACACTCTGGCGGGCGTGCTGAACGGCGCGCGGCAGGTGGAGGTTACGATAAACGGCATCGGCGAACGGGCGGGCAACACCTCGCTCGAAGAGGTGGTGATGGCGTTGCGCTGCCACAAGACGTCGGGCATTGACACGGAGATAGATGCACGGCTTATAACCAAAGCGAGCCACCTTGTGTCGAGCCTGATGAACATGCCCGTGCAGCCCAACAAGGCCATCGTCGGGCGCAACGCCTTCGCCCACTCGTCCGGTATTCATCAGGACGGGGTGTTGAAAAATCGCGAAAATTACGAGATCATCGATCCGAAGGAGGTCGGAGTGGACGAATCGGTCATCGCCCTGACGGCCCGCAGCGGCCGGGCGGCGTTGAACTATCATTTGGAACTGTTGGGCTATCGTCTGGAGGCCAATGAGCTGGACGAGGTTTACGGGAAGTTCCTGCAACTCGCCGACTCGAAAAAGGACATTCGCGACGACGACCTGCTAACGCTTGTCGGCAACATCGACGGAGGCAACACGAACAGCATAAGGTTGAACTACCTGCAAGTCGTCACCGGTTCGCTCGTGCCGACGGCCACGGTCTCCATCTCGTTCGGCGACCACGAGCAGATGGCCTCCGCGACGGGTAACGGCCCTGTTGACGCCGCCGTCAACGCCATCAAGAAGATGATCCGCGAGAAGGTGCGCATACAGGAGTTCCTCATCCAGTCGATGACCAGGGGGAGCGACGACGTGGGGCGCGTCCACATCCAGGTCAAGCGCGACGGCCGCACGGTGCACGGTTTCGCAGCCAACACCGACGTTGTGTGGGCTGCCGTCGAAGCGTTCGTCGACGCTCTGCGCAAGTTGAACGTCAGCGAACGTCTCGATCCGCAGTTCGCTATCCGCCAGATACGCAACAAGATAGTAGCAAAAATAAAACAATAACTTTTTAGTCGCTTTCTGTTCTTTGTATTTGACTTTTCATGTTTGGTCTTTCTTGATTTTGTGCGTGGCTTTTATTGTTTTGCGTTTTATTGTTTTACGCATGAGTTTTCATATTTTGGATTTTTATTGTTTTGTGTGCAACTTTTCATGTTTTGTGTCTGGGTTTTATTGTTTTATGCATGAGTCTTCAAGTTTTGTGTATGGCTTTTCTTGTTTTGTACGTGATCTCCCGTTCTTTTTCATCTGTGCTTCGCTTGGTTTTGTCTTGTCGCTCGGCGGAGAGTTCATGCGGGCATTGCCCGACTCTTGGTTTGTTTTAAAGAATTACTTTTGTGTCAGGCGAAGC
>JAIRQC010000121.1 GCA_031256675.1 Rikenellaceae bacterium | reverse complement strand
ACTGAATTACTTTCGTTACGATCTCCATTATTATAATTTTGAATGTAGCGGCAAATGTAGCGAATTTCGGCGAGAATGTGTATATTTGTCTCACTTATGCGGAGACTATGAAAAGATTTTTGAAATTTTTGCTCTGGCTCGTTGCGGGGCTGGTCGTGGCCGGCGTTGTGGCCTTTGGCTACTACGGCGGCTTTCGGAGGGTGACTTTCGAGGTGACGACGCTTGGGGGCGAGACGCTGGTATTCAAACAGATGACCGGCGACTATGCCAACAGCGGAACGGTGATGGAGCAGGTGCGCGAGGCACTGGGCGACAAATACAATGTTCTGACCGACAGATGTTTCGGCACATATTACGACAACCCCAACATCACGGCGAAGGAAAATCTGCGCTACGACGCCGGATGTATCGTCGAAGCCATTGACAGTGTGCAGCTTGTCGCCGTGCAGGGCGAGTTCCGCGTCGGGGTTGTCCCTGTGAAAGGCTATGTGTCGACGACGTTCCCATATCGCGGGAAAATGTCGATCCTCGCGGCGTTGACCAAGGTCTATCCCGCGCTGTACAGGTATATGGCCGACAACGGTTTAATGGAGCGCGCCGGAGCTGTTACGGAAATCTACGACCTCCACGGCGGGCATATCGAATACCGCGTCGAGCTGCTCGACGCCGAGGGCGCGGCAAAGTGATACGTCGACTGTTCGTCTTTGTTTTTCTGCTGGTTGCGCCGTCCGGACAGGCGCGGGTGCGGGAGTACGGGCCCTGCTTCGGTCGCATTGCGGGCGAGCGAAGCAGGATAGTCCTGCGCCGGGCATCGGGGGAGGACGGCAGCATTAACTATCTGACGCTGAACACCGAAACATTCGAAACTTCGTTCGAAAAGGGGCCGCTGGCGATAATCCCGTGCCGCAGTCTTGACGAAATCGAGGACGACAGCCCCTATTTTCGATTGCGCAGGGCAATATCGACTGATTATGAGCATTATAGAGGCGGCGTGGCGAGCTGCGGCGGGAGTGGTTACATGCTCACCTGCGACCTCTGTCCGTCGGCGCGCGGGCTCGACCGCGATTTTGTCGACTACGCCCTGAGCATCGACGCGCAACCCATATATATATGTGTGAGCGGTCGTTGGATCGAGCGTCACGGCGACGATCTGGCCTGGCTGCTCGACCGCGCAAACCTCCGTTCAAACACTTGTGCAAGCGCCTGCCCAAGCGCCCGCTCAAACTGCGGGATCGTCTGGGTCAACCACAGTTACAGCCACTATTACAATCCGCGCCTGCCCGAGGCACAGAATTTTCTGCTCCGTGCAGGTACCGACCTGCGCCGCGAAGCGCTGGACAATGAGCGTATCATGCTGGAACACGGCCTTGTGCCGTCGCCCTTTTTCCGCTATCCGGGGCTGGTCTCCGACCGAAAACTTTCGCAGCGGCTGCTCGACTGGGGGCTGATCCCGCTCGGCAGCAACGCATGGCTGGCCAAAGGCGAACGCCCCGCCCCGGGAAGCATCGTTCTGGTACACATCAACGGAAACGAACCGTCAGGCCTGGCAATATTTCGCCAGTGGACGGGCAGCCCTGCCAACGAAAAACCGGCCAGTGAAAAACCGGCCCGCGAAAAAGGCGAACCCCGTGAACGCGGCGAACCAAGCGCACAAGGCAAAACCTGCGAACCCTGCTGGAAAGGCGCGGCCACGCCCGTGTGGCAGAGGTTCAACTACAAGTGAGCCAGCTTGTTGCGTAATCCCTCGTCGAGTGCGGCGAGGAACTCCCCTGTGTTGAGATAATCGGCGCGCGACAGGGATTCCCCCTTGACCAGCAGGGCTAAATCTTTGGTCATCAGCCCCGATTCGACCGTCTCGACGCAGACCGTTTCGAGGGCCGAGGCGAAGGCGGCCAGCGCAGCGTTGTCGTCGAGCCGCGCGCGGTGGGCGAGGCCGCGCGTCCAGGCGAAGATGGAAGCTATCGGGTTCGTGGAGGTTTCGCGGCCCTGCTGGTGCTGGCGATAGTGGCGCGTGACGGTGCCGTGGGCCGCCTCGGCCTCCATAGTGCGTCCGTCGGGCGTGATCAGTACCGAGGTCATCAGCCCCAGCGAGCCGAAGCCCTGCGCCACGGTGTCGGACTGCACGTCGCCGTCGTAATTCTTGCAGGCCCAGACAAATGCGCCGTTCCATTTGAGCGCCGCCGCCACCATGTCGTCTATCAGCCGGTGCTCGTAGGTCAGGCCGCGGGCGTCCATAGCGGGCTTGTACTCCGTGTAAACCTCGGCGAAAATATCCTTGAAACGGCCGTCGTAACGCTTTAATATGGTGTTCTTCGTGCTCAGATAGAGCGGCCAGCCCTTGGCGAGGGCCATGTTGAAACAGGCGTGGGCAAAGCCGCGGATAGAGCTGTCGGTGTTGTACATGCACATCGCAACCCCGTCGCCCTCAAAGTTATAGACCTCCCACGAAGTGGTTGCGCCGTCCGCGGCGGTGAAGGTCATTGAGAGCCGCCCTCCCCCTTTAACCGTCACATCCGTAGCGCGGTACTGGTCGCCGAAAGCGTGACGGCCGATGCATATCGGGGCCGTCCAGCCGGGGACGAGGCGCGGAATGTTGCGGCAGATGATCGGTTCGCGGAAAACGGTGCCGTCCAGAATGTTGCGTATGGTGCCGTTGGGCGAACGCCACATCTGTCGCAGGCCGAACTCCTTTACGCGCGCCTCGTCGGGGGTGATGGTGGCGCACTTGACCCCGACGTTGCAGCGTTTGACGGCCTCGGCCGCCTCGACGGTCACGCGGTCGGCGGTGGCGTCGCGGTTCTCAATGCCGAGGTCGAAATATTCGATGTTGAGGTCGAGGTAGGGCAGTATCAGTTTCTCGCGGATAAAATGCCATATCACGCGCGTCATCTCGTCGCCGTCGAGCTCCGCTATGGGGCCCGCAACTTTGATTTTTTCTGTCATGAGGTTATGTTTTCGAAATTCGCTGCAAAAGTAACAAATTTATCAGGCGGAAATATTGTGTTGGTCGACGAAATAGGGCCGTTTGTCGGAATTGTTTTGTTTTTGTGTTCGGACAGGGTTTACTTTGCGGCAAAATGGCGAAACAGTGTCGGTTTTGGGACAAAATATGAACTCGAATAAAAAAAATACGCGAAAAACTTTTTTTGTTTCAAAAGTTTTTTTTGTAAGTTTGCCCCCGATTTTACACCGGATGAGATACGCGGACAAACCAGGCATGGATACACGACAGTACATAATCGACGGCAGCGCCCGAATGTTCATGGACATGGGGGTCAAGGCGGTGCGCATGGACGACATAGCCGCGCACCTGACCGTCTCCAAACGCACCATCTACGAACTGTTCAGCGACAAGCGGCAGATCGTGGCCGAGGCGCTCGAATATATCAACGCCAGGCAGAAGCAGGAACATCTGGCAATGTTTGCCGAGCAGGACAACATTATTGAGGAGATCATCGCGATGCTGCGCTGGTGGAGGGCGCATGCAAGCAAGATCAGCCGGTTTATTCAGGATGTAAGACGGTTGTATCCGGACATCTTCCACGAATATATCGCGTGCAACAATGCCGAAGGGTTCGACATGTTGCGCCGCAAGATTGTCCGCGGCGTCGAACAGGGGATGCTGTTGCCGGAGATCGACGTGGAGACGACGCTTTTCGTCATAACTAGGTCGATAGAGATGCTGGCTTTCGGCGAACGGTCGTCGCTGCCGGAGAACGTCACGCGGCAGGATGTTTTTCGCCACATCGTACTCTATTTTTTCCGTGGCGTCGCCACGAAGAAAGGCATCAGGATCATCGACGAATACATTAACTCGAATAATTAATGGACGAAAATATGTTGAAAAAATTGTGTGCAATGGCCGCGTGCGTCGCGCTGACGCCGGGCATATACGCTCAGCAGCAGATGGAGCTGACGCTGGAACGGGCCATAGAGATCGCCCTGAGCGACAACCCGACCATCAAGGTGGCCGACCTCGAAGTGGAGCGTTACGACTATGTCAAGCAGCAGGGCAAGGCCAAACTCTGGCCCGAGATAGCGGCTACGGTCTCCTATTCGCGCTCGATAGTGCAGCAAAACATGGGCGGGCTGAAACTGGGCGCCGACAACACCTTCACGGGCGGGCTGACGCTCTCGCTGCCGCTGCTGGCGATGGGCGTCTACAAGAACCTGCAACTCACCGACCAGCAGGCCCTGGCGGCGGTAGAGAAGGCGCGCGGCTCGAAGATCGAACTGACAGCCGAGGTGAAGAAGGCATACTATAATGTGCTGCTGGCGCGGCGCGCGGTGGAGGTGCTCCACGCCAGCGAGCAGAACGTGTCGGAGACGGTGGACAACGTGCGCAGGATGTACGACAACGGCCTGACGGCCGAATACGACCTTATTACGGCCGAAGTTCAACTGAGCAACCTGCGCCCGTCGATCATCCAGGCCGAGCAGGGCGAACAGCTCGCCGGCAAGATGCTCAAAATGTACCTCGGCATACCCTCCGAGGTTGAAGTCCGCGCCACAGGCTCGCTCGACCAGATGAAGCAGCAGGCGCAGGCCGACCCCGGGGCCGCCTCGCGCGACCTGTCGAACAACACCGATATGCGCAACCTCGAAATACAGCAGCGCATCATGCAGAAACAGCTCGAACTGGTCAACTCGCAGCGCCTGCCGGTGCTCTCCGCCTTCGGGCAGGCGCAGCTTATCGGCATGGATCGCAAGCCGATAGACTTCGGTTCGTCGATCACTTCGTCGCTGGGTGCATACCTCGCGCCGCTCTATGCGCAGCACCCCGGGCTGTCAATGCCTGTGCCGCCGCCCGCCGCGCCACAGAAGTACAAATACGACTGGCAGAACCCGATCTCGGTGGGGGTGCAGCTCTCGATACCGATCTTCTCGGGCCGCACCCTCGACTATCAGGCGCGACAGACACGCAACGCCATCAAACAGCTCGAACTCAACAAACAGTATGCCGAGCAGGGGCTGAACGTACAGCTTGAGACCGCTATCGACAACATGGTGGCCGCGGGCGAAAAGATGCGCTCCAACGAGAAGACCATCGCGCAGGCCGAGAAGGCCTACGGCATCGCCTCCACCCGCTACAATGCCGGCGCAGGCACCATACTCGAGCTCAACACCTCCGAACTTGCGCTCACGCAGGCGCGCCTGAACTATACGCAGGCGGTTTTCGACCTGCTGTCGGCGCGGGCGGAGTATGACAAGATCATCGGCAAGGAAAATTAAAATCACGAATATGAAAACATTGAAGATTTCGGCCATGCTGCTCGGCGCGGCGGCCATTATGTCCGGATGCGGAGGCGGTCCGGAGAAAAAAGCCGGAGAGGAGAAGAAAGGCCCGCGCGTGCTGGTGACCACCGGCACGACCGTCATGGAGAAGATCGACCGCACGGTGCAGTTCACCAGCAACATCGAACCGGCGGTCAAGAACAATATAGCCGGATTGCAGGGGCGCATAAGCAAGATACTGGTCGACGTCGGGGCCCGCGTCGAACGCGGACAGCTGCTGGCGGTGATGGACCAGACGCAGTATACGACCACCTCGGTGCAACTCTCCAACCTGCAACAGGATTACGCCCGCATGAAATCGGTTTACGATGCGGGCGGAACGTCGAAACAGCAGATCGACCAGCTGGAGACACAGATCAAAATGCAGGAGGAGCAGTTGCGCAACCTCAAAGAGAACACCGAACTGCGCAGCCCGATAAGCGGCGTGGTGACGGCGCGCAACTACGACCCGGGCGATCAGGCCTCCGGACTTCCGGTGCTGACGGTCATGCAGATAAATAATGTGAAGGTGACGATCAACATCTCGGAGCAGTACTTCACGCAGGTCAAGGTCGGCACGCCGGTGAGCATCACCGCCGATGTGCTCGGCGACAGGGAGTTCAAGGGCAGGGTGACGCTCGTTTACCCCACGATAGATGCCATGAGCCGCACCTTTACGGTCGAGGTGACCATTCCCAACGGCCGTGCGGAGCTGCGCCCGGGCATGTTCTCCCGCGCGACGATCAACTTCGGCCAGGGCGACGCGGTGCTGGTCGACGACCTCGCGGTGCAGAAACAGACCGGCACCAACGAACGCTATGTATTTGTCATCGAAAATAATTCGGTCGCCCGTCGCCGCACGGTCACGCTCGGACGGCAGATAGGCAGCCGTATCGTAGTCGAGTCGGGACTCGAAGCGGGCGAGGTGGTGGCCCTGACGGGACAGACAAGGTTGATCAACGGCTCCCAGGTAGAGATTAAATAGAACGGTATGAAAATCTACGAACAGTCGGTCAGAAAACCGATCTCAACAGCGCTGATATTTATCGGGGTTATCGTCCTGGGGCTCTTCTCGCTCAACAGGCTGGCCGTCGACATGTATCCCAAGATGGACATACCCTCCATCAGCATCATCACGTCCTACCCCGGCGCAAACGCACAGGACATCGAGACCAACATCACCCGTATCCTGGAGGACAACCTCAATACGGTGAGCAACATGAAGAAGATCACCTCGAAATCTTCGGACAACGTCTCGCTCGTCACGCTCGAAATGCAGTGGGGTTGCGACCTGAACGAGGCCGCCAACGAGGTGCGCGACGCGGTGAGCCGCGTGCAGACCTACCTGCCCGACGACGCCGACTTCCCTGTGATCTTCAAGCTCAGCAGCTCGATGTTCCCTGTGGTGATGCTCTCGGCCACGGCGGACGAAAGCTACGCCGCTCTGACCAAGATACTCGACGACAAACTGGTGAACGTCATCAACCGCATCGACGGCGTGGGCGCGGTGAGCGTCATGGGCGCCCCGACGCGCGAGTTGCAGGTCAACATCGACCCCAACAAGCTCGAGGCCTACAACCTGACCGTCGAGCAGATCGGGCAGATCATCCAGCAGGAGAACGCCAACATTCCGGGCGGAACGATCGACGTCGGCAGCAACACCTTCGCCATCAAGGCCGACGGCGAGTTCAAGTCGAGCGACGAACTGCTCAAAATCATCGTTGCCAACCGCGGCGGACGCGACATCTACCTGACCGACGTGGCCGAAGTGAAGGACACGCTGGCCAAATCGACAATGGACGAGCGCGTCAACGGCCAGCGAGGCGTGAGGATCATCGTCCAGAAGCAGTCCGACGCCAACACGGTCAGGATTGCAGGGGCGGTGTACAAGGCGCTGCCCGAGATACAGAGGACCCTGCCGCCCGACGTGAAGATAGACACCATCATGGATGGGTCGGAGTCGATACGCGACAGCATCAACTCGTTGCAGGAGACGGTCATACTGGCTTTAGTCTTCGTGATATTAGTGGTGCTGTTCTTCCTCGGGCGATGGCGGGCGACGATCATCATCTGCCTGACGATACCCGTGTCGCTCGTGGCGGCGTTCATCTACCTGAACATTACGGGCAGCACGCTCAACATCATATCGCTCAGTTCGCTCTCCATAGCCATCGGCATGGTGGTCGACGACGCGATAGTGGTGCTCGAGAACATAACCAAACACATCGAACGGGGCAGCTCGCCGCGCGAATCGTCCATTTACGGCACCAACGAGGTGTGGCTGGCGGTGATAGCCACCACGCTGACGGTCGTGGCGGTGTTCTTCCCGCTGACGATGGTCTCGGGCATGGCGGGCATCCTGTTCAAGGATCTGGGCTGGATAGTGACGATCGTCATCCTGATCTCGACCGTGGCGGCCATCACCCTCACCCCGATGATGACGGCCCTGATGCTCAAAGCGCGGAAAAGCCACACCTATGAGGGTTTGGGCGTTATGTTCAAGCCCGTCGACAGAGCCCTCGACCGCCTCGACAACGCCTATGCGCGGCTGCTGACGTGGGCGGTGCATCACAAGAGCGCTACGATACTTTTCACAGGGGCGATCTTCATCTCGAGTCTGCTCCTGATGATGAGGGTGCCGACGGAGTTCGTCTCCTCGTCCGACAACGGCATCATCGCCGCCGAGGTCAAGCTCAACCAGAATATCGCGGTGGAGATGACCTCGCAGGTGGCGCGGCAGATCGACAGCGTCATATACAGGAACTATCCTGAGGTGGAGCTCGTTTCGGCCAGCGCGGGGGCTTCGAGCAGCTCCAACTTCTTTATGGCCATGCGCAGCAGCGGCTCGTACATCATCAACTACGTGCTGAAGCTCAATAAGTTGAGCGAACGCGACAGGACGATATTCGAGATCAGCGACGACCTGCGCCTGCGGCTCGACAGCATCCCCGCCATTGCCCAGTACAAGGTCACTCCGGCGGGCAGCGGCGGCGGTTTCGGCTCCTCGACCGACATTCAGGTCAAGGTGTTCGGCTACGATTTCGAGCAGAGCAACCGCGTGGCGCTCGCCCTGAGGGACAGCATCGCCAAAGTCCCCGGAGCGCGCGACGTGCAGCTCTCCCGCGACGACCTGCGCCCGGAGTACAACGTCACATTCGACCGCGACCGTCTGTCGGCCCTCGGGCTCAACAGCGCAACGGCCGCCACATTCGTCCGAAACCGCATAAACGGCCTCAACGCCACCAAGTATCGCGAGGACGGCGACGAGTACGACGTTTATGTGCGTTACGCCGAGCGGTTCCGCACCTCGTTCGAAGATGTGGAGAACATAACGCTATACACTCCCGGCGGAAAAGCGGTCAAACTGCGCGATGTGGGCACGATCGAAGAGCAGATGCTGCCCCCGGCCATCGAGCGCGAAAACCGTCAAAGGGTTGTCTATGTCAATGGCTCGCTCGGCAAGGGCTATCCGCTGGGAGTTGTGGTACAGGGGGTTAACCAGGTGCTGGCCGATTACGATTTCCCTGAGGGGATTGTCGCCACGGTCGGCGGCAGCGTCGAGGATCAGCAGGAGTCGTTCGGCGACCTGTTCACGCTGCTGGGGTTGATCATCATGCTGGTATATGTGGTGATGGCCACGCAGTTCGAGTCGCTGAAAATGCCGCTGATCATCATGGTCTCAATGCTGTTCGCATTCACAGGGGTATTCCTCGCGCTCTACATCACCAATACGCCTCTGGGCATGATCGCCCTGATCGGGGCCATCATGCTGGTGGGTATCGTGGTGAAGAACGGTATTGTGATCGTCGACTTCACCAACCTGCTGCGCGAGCGCGGCAGCACGGTCAACGAAGCGGTGATCGTGGCCGGCAAGAGCCGTCTGCGTCCGGTGCTGATGACCTCGCTCACGACCATTCTCGGCATGTTGCCGCTGGCACTCGGCATGGGCGAGGGATCGGAGATCTGGCAGCCGATGGGTATCGCGGTCATCGGAGGCCTCACCTTCTCGACTCTGCTCACGCTGCTGGTCGTGCCGGTGCTCTACTCAAGCTTCGTGCGCGGCGAAACCCGCAGGCAGAGGCGCGAACGCAAGCTGCAAGAGGCAAAGCTAAGGACATTAGAATAACAGCCGCCGTCATTGCCGGCCCGCGGATTGAAGCAGCCAAGGGGTTACGTCACGCACAGGATTGCTCCCCGCCCTGCAAATTCGCGGCCGCAATGATGGTAAAAAAACAAAAAGAGATGAAAGCGTTATTTCTGTCATACAATCAGGCCCACACCGACAGTGTGCAGGCCCTGCTCGACAAGTTGGAGGTGCGCGGGTTCACCAAATGGCCCCTCACGCAGGGGCGCGGCAGCGTCAACGGCGAACCCCATTACGGCTCCCACGCCTGGCCCTCGATGAATACCTCGCTGTTTGTCGTCACAGAGGAGGACAAGGCCCGCAAACTGCTCGACGCCCTGCGCAAACTCGACGGCGAAGCCCCGGAACAGGGGCTCAAAGCCTACATGTGGAGCGTCGAAGAGGCACTGTAAGCATTTTAATGGCTGTCCACGGGCAGCCATTTTCTTTATCCCGCCCCCGGTCGGAAGAACGCGGCGGCAGTGGGTTATGAAAAGGCGGCAGCCAATAAAAATATATCAATATGTCGTCGACATATGAATTTGGCGGTTTAACCGTGCATGAGAAGACGTTTGTGAAAAACGGCGTTGAATGGCGTTACACAATAAGCGGCAGCGGGGAAAAAACGTTGCTGGCAATTTTGTCAAATTTCGCAGGACATTTGCTGGCGATACCGTTCGCGGAAGAGCTGGCACGAACACACAGGGTAATCGCGTTGTCGGTGCCTCCCGTCCCACGGTTTTCGGAAACGGCGGACGGCCTCAAAACCATTCTGGATATTGAGAATGTATCCTCTTGCGATGTGATCGGACATTCGAACGGCGGAGTGCACCTGCAAAACCTGATAAGCAAATATCCGCAGGGCATAAACAGGATCGTATTCTCCCACAGCCTCACGTCAATGGAGAAGAACGACGCATGGACGGTCAATGCTTCCGAGCTGAAAATGTACAGGACGATGCGCCGCATGCTGAAAATATTTCCGGCTTCGCTCCCTGCTTTCGGACTGCTGTCGGCAGTGAATGGCGCTCTGCATCTTGGGTCGGGCAGGAAGGATACAAAAAGGCTGAAAGCCCTCGTGCGTGGATGCATGAAAAAATATGGCAAAAAAGACTTTCTGGTTATGGCGGACTGTATGGAGGATTTTATTTTTAATCATACGTTCGCCGCAGAATATTATGCAGGCAAACCTGACGACGTTCTCATTATCGACAGCCCGACAGACCGTATTGCCAATCTAAAGCAACGTGCCGCAATGCGCCGCCTGTGCCCCGGGGCGAGGGAATATCAGTTCAAGAAGGGCGGCCACCTTACGCTTGTCAAATGCCGACAGGAGTATATCGGCGTATTAAAGGGATTTTTAGGCGGCAATGCGGATTAAGTTTTTCGCTCTCATTTCTCAGCCTCATTTTTCGGTCTCATTCCCAGCATTTCCGGCCCCGCAGAGGCCAGCGTAAATCTGCGCCCTTTGGGCACATGGCGCCATGTTATGAAATGGGGTGCGGGCAAACGGCGTGTGGTGGCGTGTAGTCAGGGGTGATATTCTTTGCCGCTTATGCGGTTTGGCGTAACGCAAGGAACGTCAGAAGAACGAGGTGGCATTGGCCTGCCTTTCGCTCCGGTGCAGCACGAGACGTCGCCACGCCCCCGCGATCAGCCCCGCACCGTAGCCAGACAGCTGCACGAACGACGTGGCCACAGCCAGCAGCCCCACCCATAGAGAGCGGTTGCGCAGCGCGGCGTCCGTCAGCCACAGCAGCGACACGAACCCAAGAGGCGCAAGTGCCCACAGGCTTATGGCGGCGGCGGCAAGGCAGGCGAGCGATCCTGCCAGAAAGAATGCAGGCAAAATGTGCAGGGGTTTTAATGAGCCCGGATGGCGCAGCGAGAGGTTGATACGCGCAATGCCGGAGTGGA
>JAIRQC010000101.1 GCA_031256675.1 Rikenellaceae bacterium | reverse complement strand
GGTTATGGTCGCGAAGTCGGAGAGTTTTACCTCCTTCTCTCCGATGCACAGGGGATTGTTGCGCACGTTCCACAGATCGAAACTCTCGCCGGCCGATGAGACGAGCGACACGCGCTCCTGTTTGCCATCTACGAATATCGACCTGAGGGGAGTGTTGAACAGCAGCTGGCGCAGATTGCCGAAGTAGAGGTTTGCGTCGATCCCCGACCTGACTATGCGCTCGCGGTCGAGGGCGACATAGTATTCGTTTTGCGGCACGCTCCAGTAGACCTCCGCGTAAACGCCCGCCTCCGACACGCGCCGGTTAAGCGAGAGGGTGTCGGCCAGCTCCTGCGCGTAGCGTAGCAGGCGGTCGTAGTTGTACCCGGTCAGGATGATGCGGTTCGACTTGTAGCTCGTCCCGACGTTGTTGTTGAATCCGTTCTCGTCTATGCCGTATACACCCCACGTGGCCCCGCCGTAATTGATTGCGGCCTGTATCACCTGCTGTTTGAGGCTGAGCGGAAAGCCGGTGTTCTCATATTCGGGCTTGAAAGAGACCTCTATCGTCGCGTCGTCGTATGAACGTATGCTCGTGCGGAAGATCTCTATCTCGGGAAACCCGTTCAGGAAGTTCTCCATGTGTCCCACCACGTCGTTCAGCTGGCCGACGGTGCAGCCCTCCGGCATCCCCGCCCGTATGGTCAGGCGCTGCCGCTCGGGTTCGCGATAGTAGCCCGACGAACCGGTGGCCGAGCGGAAGAGGCGGAAAGCCCCGCCGAGGCCCTTCTCGAAGATCTGCTTGTTGTTCTGGTAGAACTCGCCTCCGACGGTTTTGTTGTAGAGCGACCTCCACCGGTTGGGGTTGTCTGCATCTTTCTGCTTTATCTCCGGCGGCAGAAGGTGCAGCGGCAGTCCGAACCCCAGTACGATAAGCAGTATGAATATCCAGCGTCGCCGTCGCCCCCAGAGGATAAAGCGCATATATATGCGGTTGAACCGGACGGTGCGCCGCATGCGCCTGTAACGGCGGACCGACACCCGCCTCCCGACGGGCAGTTTGTCGAGCAGCGAGGGGATGAACATCAGCGAGACGAGCAGCGAGACGATAAGGTTGATCATAACCACCAGCGCGAAGTCCGACAGGTTCTCGCGCTGCTCTTCCGGCAGGAAGAAGATGACCGACAGCGAGGCCACCGTGGTCAGCAGCGCGCCGAGTATGGCGGGGAACACCCGACGGTCGCCGTGACGGCCATAGTGGTCGGTCATGATGATCGAGCTGTCGATGATGATGCCCAGCGACACGGTTATCCCCGCCAGCGAATAGATGTGAATGTCGAGCCTGAAAAGGTAATAGAAGATGAACGCGACCAGAATGTTGGCCGCCAGGGTAGCCACTATGACGGCCAGATAGCGCAGGGAGCGGCTGACGACAAAGACGAACAGCAGCAGTATGGCCAGCGTGAGCAGCGTCCGCGTATATATTTTGTTCAGCTCCCCGACGACATACTCCGAGGCGTCGTAGCCAATCAGCGAGGATGTACCGTCGGGAAAGTTGCCGGACAGCCCTGCCATCTTTTCCCTGACCTCTTTTGCCACGCCGATAATGTTGCTCGACCGTTCGGCCCATATCGAGATGTTGACCGTATTGAGTCCGTTTATGCGGTAGTATGACGTCGGGGCCGTTTCGTGATAGCGCACCTTGGCCAGATCGCCCAGGTATATTATCCTGTCGCCCGACTTCCCCACCGGTATCGCCTCGAAGCGCGCCTCGCGCGGGCCGGCAATCTTCAGCAGGAGCATATTGCCCTCCCCCGTGCCGACGCTGCCCGTCGCGTCGCCGCCGAACCAGTCCGTCACGGCCCGAGCGATCTCCGACGATGAGATCCCGTAGCGGTCGGCGCGGTCGGGGTCGAACGATATTTCATATTCGAACGGCGCAACGCCGCTCAGCTCCACGCGGTTCACCCCCGGCAGTCGGGAGAGGGCGGACATTACGTTGGCCGTTATGTACTTCTCGATACGTTTGGGCGGCAGCGAGGAGTTGATCGTGTAGCCGAGTATCGCCTGCTCGTTCCTGCCCGAGGCCGAGAGCGACAGGACGGGATAGGAGACCTCCTGCGGCAGGGAGGGATATATGTAACGCAGGCGTGAGGCGACCTCGAAGCGGGCCACATCCATCCTGGCCCCCTTCTTAAACTCGACCACCACCTCGCCGCCCCCCTTGCGCGAGGTCGAGTAGACCCCATTCAACCCGTCGACCATCGACAGCCCTCCCTCGATGACGGAGGTCGCCTCCTGTTCGACCAGCCTCGCCGAGGCCCCGGGCCATGAGAAACGGACCGAGATGGAGGAGGCGGTGCGGGGAGGGGTGTATTGGACGTTCAGCAGCGGTATGACGGCGGCCCCTGCCACCATCATGACCGCCATGACGAGCAAAACGGAGAACGGGGATAATTTATGCCTTGCGCCTGCCATAGGAACCCCTTCTGTAAATGGAATAATATAGCAGCGGGATAAAGTAGACGCTCACCACCGTCCCGAAGATCATGCCGGCGATGACGGCCACCGATAGCGGATATTGCAGGTCGGAGCCCATGTCGCCGCGGACAAGGAACGGGGCCACGGCAAGGATTGTCGTCAGCGAGGTCATGATTATCGGCTTCAACTTGCGCTCTCCCGCCGTCAGGACGGCGCGCAGCAGCGGAACACCCTCCCTGCGCAGCCGGTTGACGGCGTCCACTTTCAGGATGGAGTCGTTGATCACGATGCCGCATATCACCACCAGCCCTATGAGCGACATGATATTCAGGCTCTCGCCGCACAGCCACAGCACGAGCAGCGTGCCGGAGACGTCTATGGCTATCTCCGAAAGTATGATCAGCGGCTGTACGAGCGACTCGAACTGCGCGGCAAGTATAAAGTAGAGCAGCAGGAGCGCGACCAGCAGCACGGTCGTCAGTTCCCACACCATTCCCCTGCTCGAAAAGTACGATCCGCTGAAACTCGCCTCGAAATTCCCATCCTGCGCCACCGTTTCGCGTATGGCGGCCATCGTCGCGGGTATTTGCCGTGCCCCTGCGTCCAGTTCGAGCGGATAGAAGTTGTCCTCCGGCCCCGCGACGAGCGATTTGAGGTCGCGTTCGCGCGTCTGCTTCATGAACATTGAGGCGGGATACTCCGCCCTGTCCTTGCGGATTGTGATACCGGCGAGCAGTTCGGCAAGGCCGCTGCGGTTCTCGCCCACGATGACCGGTATCGACAGCCGTCCCTGCATGATGGTGAAGAGCCGGTTCTCATTCAGCGCGTTGCGAAGCGCGGCTACAAGTTCGCCGTATGTTACGCCATACAAAGCCATGATCTCCGGCTGCGCCACGTAGAGCACATGCTCCTGCCACGCCACGGGACGGACATTTTCGTCCCCCAGCTTAGCGGCGATCCTCTCCAGCAGGCGGTCGAGGGCCTCCGGCGCGGGGGCCTGTCCGTTGGTCGGGCGGATGCGGGCTACAAGGGGCGGCTCCTTTTCGGCGAAGACCACATCGAAGATATTGCCCGAAGTTTCCGTGGCGAAGATCGCCTGAGGGTAGCCCGTTTCGACATACTCCCTTGCCGCCCGTTCGACCTCCCCGATCTTCACCCCGTCGGCGGCCATAACATAAACCGTGGCCTCGGACATGGACATGCGTCTGGTATGGTCGAGGACGAACTGTTGCACCCCTGCCATTACGGTCGTCTGCGAGGTCATTGCCGAGAGGTGTTCGGCAAGTCCGGCGGCCCGGCAGCTGTTCTCCTCCACCGTTATCCGCTCGTTCCAGTCGACATGCAGCAGGGCGTCGCGGTAAGTGATCTCGGGAAGCCGCTGTTTCCGCATGGCCTCGAAGCAAATTGCTCCCACAGCGACGGCCAGTGCAAAACTGCCCCACATTATCCAGCGGCGGCGCATAAGAAATGCCACGCCGCGTTCGTAGAACGACGCGGTATTGCCGAAGGAGAGCTTTTCAAGGAAGCGGTTGGCGACCATCTTATCTTTCCTGCGGTAAAGCAGGTAGAAATAGACGGGAATGACCGTCATCGTAACCCCGAGCGAGGAGAAGAGCGTTATCGTAACGGCCATCGCCTGATCGTAGAACAGCGCTCCAGCCATGCCGCTAAGAAAGATCAGCGGAACGAACACTGCGCAGGTGGTGAGCGTCGAACTGAGCATCGGGACGAACACCTCCCGCGTGCCGTCGACCACCGCCTCCCGCAGCGTATCCCCGCGCTCGCGACGGAAGGTTATGTTGTCGATGACGATGATCGAGTTGTCCACCATCATTCCCGCCCCGAGCACCAGCCCCGACAGCGAGATGATGTTTATGGATATTCCCAGCAGATAGAACAGCAGCATCGAAACCACCAGCGCGACGGGGATGGCGACGACCACGATCATCGCCGAGCGCAGGTTGCGCATGAAAAGTAATATCACCACGCAGGCCAGCAGGACGCCCAGAACGATATTTTGCAGCAGATTGTCGATCGAGTAGTCGAGCAGCTCTGTCTGGTCGCGCGTCAGGGTGAACTTCACGTCGGGGTAGTCGCGCGAAAAGTTGTCCATCAGATTGCCGATGGCCGTTTTCAGGGCCGACATTCTCGCGTCGGCCTGCTTGACGACGGCCAGCGTCACGGCATTGCCGCCGTCGGAGGAGACGATGCAGCTGCGCGGTTGCGGATGCTCCGCCACCGTGGCCAGCTCCCCGACGCGGTAGATGCGGCCGGAGATATTCAGGCAAACGTTCTCGACGTCGTTCCGGCTGGCAGCGTTGTCCTGTATTATGACGTTGTAGCGGTATTCGCCGTCGCGGATGGTCAGGTTGCCCGCGCCGACGTTGGCGCTTTTGATCGCCGCCTCGAACTGGGGAATGGTCAGTCCGGTCAGCCGCATCTTATCGCGGTCGGGGACGACGAGTATCTCGCGCCGCACCAGTCCGCTCATATCCGCCATGGCCACCTCGGGCAGCTGCTCGATGCGTTTGGCTATCACGTTGGCGGCAAAGTCGCTCAGCTGCATGAACCTGTCCGAAACGGGATAGAGTTCGTCATCAGGCACATAGTCGTCCTCGCCCCTGACCGAAATGTTGACATAGAACGCCGGAATATCCGTCGCCCCCGCCCTGATCACCGTCGGACGCTCCATGTCGCGCGGCATGGAGCCCATCAGCCGGTCGATCTTTTCGTTGGCCTCGACAAACAGGTAGTCTGTTCCCGTCCCGTGCTCGAAAGTCAGCGAGATCACGCCGCTGCCGTCCTTCGTCTCCGAGCGTATATCCCGAAGCGCCGGCATCTGCATGAGCTGCTGGCGCAGCGGCTTTACCACCGCCTCGTCCAGCTCGCGGGCAGACATCGGAGGGTAGGAGAGCTGCACGGTGATATAGGGAATATCAACCTGCGGGATGAGCGACACGGGCAGCATACCCGCGCCGACCAGCCCGAGCGTCACCGCCGTCACCAGGCACATGGTCACGGCCACCGGACGATCTATAAGTCGTTTCAACATGGGCTTACTGCGGCTTTTTCAGCTCGACCTTCGAGTCGTTGGCCAGATTGAGGTTGCCAGAAACGATCACCGTATCGCCGACGCTGAGCTCCGCCCCGCGCGAGAGGTTCGGCTCGACGACATACTCCTCGCTGTTGTCCATCAGCGTGTGGACGTAAGTCCATATTGCGCGGCCGGCCGAGTAGCGGAACACAACCTCCAGATTGTCCCTTATCACCACCGCGCTTTTGGGCAGTACCAGCTGCGAGGCGATCTCGTTCTCGACATAGACTTTGACGTTCATGCCGTCCATAAAGCCGCTGCGTCCGGCGATCTTCGCCCTGACCCTGATCTGCCCCTTGTCGTCCACCACGGGATTGATCGACGAGATAACGCCCTGCACCTTCGCATCCGGCGCGACGAACGACACGACCGACGCCCTGCCGCCCTGCCGGACAAGGCCCAGCTCCGTCTCCACAACGCTGAAATCCACCTCCATCTGCGAATCGTCCACAACGGTGCAGAACTCAGCCGCCGCCGCTTCGTACTGCCGCCCCTTCACGTCGGCCACCTTACCCGCGAACGGGGCGTGGAGCGTGCAGGCTTTTAGCGTATTACGGGCATTGGCGAGGTTGAGCACGGCGACGTTATACCCCGAACGCACCTTTGCCGTGGCAAGCTTCGCTGGCGGGACAGCGGTCGTATCGGCTCCGTCGAAGCCGAAACCGATAATGGCGTCGCTAAGGTCTATCCGCGCCTTTTCGAGGTTCTGCTGCGCCGCGGCCAGCGCGCTCAGGGCTTCCGTCTTATCGAGCTCGGCCAGAATGTCGCCCTGCCGGACATGCGAGCCGTTCGACACGTAGACATGCTCGATAACCCCCTGCGTCCGGAAGCCGACAACGCTCTTGCTTCGCGCCGCCAGCCGTCCGTTGCTGACTATCTGTTTGCGGAACGTCCTCTTTTCGAGGCGCACAACCTCCACCTGATTATTCTCCGCCCTGTGTTGCCCTTTGGCCGCATCGCCTTCGGAAGAGGCGCGTTTATCGCCGTTGCTCCCACAGGAGAGAAGCGTCGCGGCGCAGATGAAAACAGTTAAAGTCCTTAATGGCATGGCTATCGTATTATTTTATCGTATTCCGCTTCGATGTCGGCTCCGGAGCGGAGGGAGTCAGGCGTCCCGTTAAAAGTTCGGCAACCTGAACCTGACAATCTCATCCTCCACCGTTGCGGCATATATGTATTGTTCCGCCTGATCGACAGCACAATACGTCACCGGACGATCGAGGACATACTTTACCTCGGGATTTCCCTCCCAATCGCATACATATATCTCTTTACTGTAACCGTCAGGGAATCCATTTCGTTTTATATCTTCATTCCGCCTGCCGGCAACTATTTTAGGGTCAATGATATATATGTGATTGGCTGATGTGCTCGCACGCAGTCCGAATTTAGTCGTTCCCGCTCTGGCCACCTTGTCGCCATGGAGCGTGTATCCGGGCGTTTCCTCGAATATGGTCTTGACGTTGCGCACATTGTTGCCATCCAATTCGAATATCCGAACAAAATGGCCATTTGAGTATGAATAGACAAATTGACGTTTTCCGTGTCTTTTAGCCAGACAGAGTCGATAGATAAAACCGCTTCTTTCAAGCGGCGGCAGCGGCGGCGAGGTATCGGGATACTTGATCGGCAGATTCATCAAGGCCTCGGCCCCAATTCCGTATGTCGCAAATATTCTGTCGTTCAGCATATTTTGCAACAACAGGTTAGCCGTATCGACAGGTGTGATATTTCCGGCGGATGACGTCAGAGGCCCGTTTTGTGAAACACGCCACGAATGCTCGTCGAAAATATCACGGCCTTTTCCGTAAGGTATTACAATCACTTTTCCATAAATGTTGTAAGTCACTGCCACCAAAGCCTCGCTTTCAGGGAGATAGTGAAGCCGCGCCCTGTTGACCTCCGTCGGCCCGTTGCCATGCCGTATCAGGTTTCCTGCGAACACAAGCGAACCATGCCGTATTTTGTACATCGAATACTCGTGTGTATTGAGGCCATGATGGACGAACAGGCAGTCGTCGACCGGCAACAGGCCCCGGATATTCAGGATAATGCTATCGGCGTGGAGCAGCTCCCCTTGCAGTTCCCGAACGTTCACGTTCCATTGCGGGCTGTCTATTCCCACAGGACGGTTGCTTCTGCAACTTGTTGCAATAGCTGCGATGACGGTAATAACCGCCAAATATGATCGTCTCATTCTCATTTCGTTTCAGTTGTTTTTATTAATAAACAAGGAATTGACAACGTATTCAAAAACTGTCACATATTGGCATAATAGTTTCAACGTAATAGTATTGTCTCCAAATTGCCAGTTCCTTGTCGCATTACGGAGTGTCTCATCCCGTCAAACTCGATGCGGTATATCACTCTTCCGTTAGAACCCATGACGTGTGCATAGCACGTATCAGGTGCGTCATAACACGGTATCTGAGGCAACGAACCCTCGCCGCCTGCCAGCGCCTCGACGTTAGCCATGAGCAGGCCGGCCATCGGGTCGGACTTGGACGATGCGCTGATCCCGAAATATGCGCTGGCGGCAATAATGACTGCGCCCGCCGCGCCAAATAAAATCTTTTTCATTGTTTTCTCGTCTCCACAACATGCGGGCTTGTTAGATGTATTGTCCCTGATGCAGGCCGTCGGCCATCTCCCTTTACGTACATAAAAAAGCGCGGACAAAACCGGTTATTGAACTGTAATGCTACAAAAATATCATGAAATGTAAACTTTTTCCTACTTGATTATCCTGTCGTATTCGGCCTCGATGTCGGTTGCGGAGATGTAGTCGTACAGGGATAGTTTGCGTATGTTGAAGTAGTAGCTCCAGAAGTTGGAGAGCTCGGTCATGTACTTTCGGCCCGCCTCGTCGTTCTCGCTCTGCGCGGTGTTGAGCTCGGTGACGCTGACCGAACCGTTGGCAAAGCCCGCCATCGTCATCACGTACCGCTCCTGCGAGACCTCCTTAGCCCTTTTGGCCAGCAGGCACTGGCTGCGCTGGGAGTTGAACTTGACCACCTGCGCGTACACATCCTGCCGGTAGTCGGCCACGGCCTGCTCCAGCCGGTTCCTGGCCGTCTCCATCCTTGCCTGCGCCACCTTGACCCGTCCCCTGCCCATACCCCAGTCCATGATCGGCACGCGGAGGCTTATTCCAAGTATCTCCTGCTCCAGCAGGCGGTTATATGCCGCGGGCAGGTTGTTCGAACTGTTCGACAGTCCGAACTGTGTGCTGATCTGGGCCGAAATGCCCCTGTTGCTTTTGGCGTGCGCCACCTCCGATTCGGCCTCCAGCCGGGCGATGCGCTGCGCGATGACGAACGACGAGTTGCGCAGCGCCCTGTCCAGCACCGCCGCATGGTCGAGAACGATCTCCGGCACCGACTCCGGCGCGACGAGCATAACGTCGTCGTCCTCGCCGAAGCCGAGGAACGATTTGAGCTCCATCTTTTTCGATTGCATCAGATTCTCGTTGCCGACAATGGCCAGGCTGTCGTTGATCATCCTCAGTTCGAGCTGCAGCAGGTCGGCCTTTCGGACGCTGCCGAGCGCGAACCGCTGCTCGACGATACGGTACATCGTCCTGGTATTGGCGTAGTTCGAGGTCGAAAGGTCGAGCTTCATCCGTTGCAGCAGCATGTCGAAGAACAGCTGCACCGCCTTGACGGTGATCGACTCCATCTGTTCGAGGTACTCCTTTTTGGCCTTCTCGTACCGTTCCGGCTCCAGTTTTTTGTCCCACTTGAAGCTGTTGTACGTCCACAGCGGTTGAAGGTAGGACAGGGTAACGGGCTGTGTGTAATATGTGACGCCGCGCGTGGGGGCCCACTGGTCGAGGCGCGAGAGGCTCGATGCGACCGACAGCGTTCCTCCCGTGGCGGCGATATTCTGGTTGATGGACAGCGAGCCGGTATTGTACATGTTGTAGTTCTCGCGATAGGCTATCTCTCCCGACTGGTAATCCTGCAAGGGGCGATACGAGCGGTCGAAGTTGGCCACGTTGGCACTGAGATTGAGCGAGGGGCGGCGCGAGGCCTGAAACGCGCGGAAGTTCCAGTAACTGCCCAAAAACGTGTTCCGTGCCATCATCGCATCTATCGACCGGCTCTGTGCCAGCATGACAGCCCGCTCCATCGTGAGCGGGGCCGGATTTTCGGAAACCGCCGGCTCCCGTGTCGGCTGTTGCGGCTGTTCGGCGGCGGGCTGTGTGGCGGCGGCGGACGCTTCGGTGTGCATGGAGGATTGCCGTGTGGTTGGGGTTTCCCGCTCAGGCCCCGCCACAGAAGATGCGGCGGCGACCGCCCCCGCTCCCTGCGCCGCAAGCTCTCCACACGCCACAATCGCGGCCAGCATCAAAACAATCGTGTATCTCTTATCCATCGGCGGGGCGGTTTAATGTCGTAAAGGTAACTTATTCGGGGTTGTTTTCCAAATCCGACCATAACAGGCCTGATTTGGGAAACCATAAACGGACTGTCAACCGAATTGAACGTATCGGCACAATTTAACAGATTGCTCAAAAACAAATAATTTATTCGCCTGTAACGACATAGAATAAGCGGTCATTGCCATTGCTGTCAAGTCAGGCACAATGTAATCTTTTGTACTTTTCGTTGTAAGAGATCGAACTGATCTTCGGCTTAAACGTAAGGATTTTTTGCGGGATTCCGTCCCAATCGTATACAAGTATTTTGTTGCACAGTAAAACATCTTTCTTTTTTACGAAAGAATTCATAAGAGTATTGTCATTGTATAGCATATAGACGTATTTGTCCGAACCGGTTATTGACACAACGCCTATTTTGGTATTTACAGAAAGCGTAGGTTGCGCAGACGAATTGTTTAAGACAGGCATTCGGCCTTTGATATTGGCAACGGTCTTAATTTTACCTGTTGTTTCATAATCATATATTTCGACTATCTCTCCCCACATGGAGGCCCACACGTAGCGTTTTTGTTTTGGATTTCCGAAACAAAGGCCCTGAATTATCCCAAATGCATGTTCCGGAGGGCAGTTATCTGTCGCTATACTGTCGCCGAATGCAAGGGAAGACTCATTTGCCATGTCGTATACAGTAAATCTTTCCTCTTTGTACCGTGAACAGATCATCTTGTCGTCATCAAAAAACAGTGAGATATGATATGAGAGTATCGCAACCCTCTCAGGGTTGCCAGAAAACCTGTTATTCAAAGCATAAATGTAAATATTCTCCCCGAAAGTGCTTTTACAAAGACGGATGAATCATTCCTGAATTGACCGATCTGCATCACATCGGCAAATTCGCCGGGGCCGCGTCCTTTTCTCAAAAAACGGGCAAATGTTTTTGTCCGCATATCATACGACGATACAAGATGCTATGATTCAGGTTCGGAGAGGTGTATAAAATCGTCATGTGTGAAGATGAAATCGGGATGCAAAATGGAATCGGCAGGATATTCCGTCATCTCGGTTAATTCGCATGTCTCCGTCCGGGAAAAATGATCCGCCAGTGATATTTTAGCCTTCTGGCAAGACAGTGCAAACATACCGACGCCCAATGTAATGTATATTGTTTTCATAGTAATGTTATTTTTAGCGGTTTTGTTTTTATGAAAAAGAGTGATTGTTTAATTCACCCCATTTACGTATTTCCCATAAACTGACAGCAATACCCCCTTACCGGTCGATGTGCACACAAAGAGCAGGGCCGTTATACGCTGCCCCGTTTGACAAAGTACAGGGCCCAAATAAAGTCAGGCAACACTCAACATGAACCTCGCCGCCTGCCAATGCCTCGACGTTAGCCATGAGCAGGTCGGCCATCGGATCGGACTTGGACGATGCGCTGATCCCGAAATATACGCTGGCGGCAATAATGACTGCGCCCGCCGCGCCAAATAAAATCTTTTTCATTGTTTTTTAATTTTTTGCCTCTGTATGCACACATCCTTTTCGTGTAATACAATTATTTGCAAAAAAATAGAATAATTTTTCAAACGGCAACCCTGCCTACCACCACACCTGTTTCTCGTTTTCCCATGTGAACGGTCGTTTTTCCCTCCCTCTGGTTATGTCGTCAAGCAGATACAGTCCGTTGGCGGGAACATTGGTAAAGATCAGCTCCGAGTCCTGGGCGACTTGCCTGCCGACGGACTGCCAACGGTCAGTTTCCCAATAGTAAAATTCGTAAGTATCGCCTATCTGGATAAAGTTGGCGTCGCTTGCCGGATAGCAGATTATCTTGCTCAAAGATACGGGCTTTCCGAAATCCATTCCCGCCCATCCGCCGTCCGGCGTGGCCGCATCGAAGTGCGTCAGCGGATCGCCGTCGAATGCCGCTTCTTTGGTTTTTGCCATGTTGTTCTCCCTGCTTCCGTCCGTACCGATAATCCTGCCGCGAAGCTGGCGCACGGTATCCTCCCGATCAAAAAATATCAGCTCCGAGATAAAACAGTGATTTCCATCGGCAGAGTAATATCGCCAATAACGGTGTGGCGGAATGGCGTCGATCTTGAATGAGAGTTGCGAATACCACTTGTCGACTTGAAACAGGGTTACCGCGTCCGAAAAGTCGGCTTTATTGGCAGCCTGAAACTTGCCGCCCATAA
The DNA here is from genome assembly GCA_031256675.1 of Rikenellaceae bacterium. Classification (GTDB taxonomy): domain Bacteria; phylum Bacteroidota; class Bacteroidia; order Bacteroidales; family Rikenellaceae; genus JAIRQC01. The sequence continues at coordinate 6,532 of JAIRQC010000101.1, read as the reverse complement.
TTCGGGCAGATGCGTCGTATACCCAGTGGCGGGCGGGATATTTCCGCGACAGCCTGAACGTCTGCTCCGATGTGGCGTTTGGGGCAAGAAATTCCACCGTTCCGTCATATGTCAATCTGAACGGATGGTTCAACGGAACAAGACCTCTCTCCGTGGAATATACCGGTAGTAAGACATAATCCAGGCCCACATTGTCGAATATGAACTTTCTGCCCGACCGTTTGCCGAAAGTGAACGGAACCCACTCGTTGTTGTCGAATATGGCCAGATAGGCAAACCTGTTGTCCATATCTCTGTTAAATTTTATTGGGATTTCCACCGACGCCACCTTCATATATTGATCCGTCACGTCGCGGATAAATACGCTCCTGAAGTTCTTCGGGGGAAATTTTTCATGCCTTAGCAGCTCGGCCATCTCGGGATTGCGGGCGTATGTATATCTGTACACCTTGGCCCTGCGATCGTGAGGTTTGTGCAACTCGCCGGGATCGGCGTCGGCCACCGCCGCAAATTCACATATTTTGCCATAATTGCGCAGTAATACGTTCCATGTATGTCCGAGCCGGCGATTACCCCATTGAGGCGTGTAATCCAAAGCTATTGGAATGCCTTTGCTACGCATGACAGCCATGCCCGAAATGCAGAAATCCTTGCATGTGCCAAATGGTATTTTGCCTATGGTCGACGAGCATAGAAACGGGTATCCGGAATAATCTGTAATCAGCAAATCATCCGTTACTTTCAACTCGTTTTTCATCTTATGGTTTACCGCCCGTGTAAAATCGAGGTTCTGATGGGTATATTCCTCGCTGTTAAGCGCCCTGCTTCGCATGGTGTCGAAAGTATGGCGCAGACTGTCGCGCCAACGGTCAAGCGGCTGCAGCTCGACCACTTTGTAGGGCAACAGATATTCGCAAAATTCGTCAAATTCCAGATGTCCGGCCCAAAGTTCTTCCCTCCATAGCCTGAAAGCGTCGTCAATGTTCCGGATCAGATAGTTCGCAGTGATTGTCCGCGCATCCTGGACGATCCTTATTCTGTTCCCAACCGAAGCCGAGACTGCTTCCAACGATCTTTTTTTGGCCCCTATTGACAAATCGGACAAAATGACAGGCATGGCCAGCTGTGCAAAAAGTTCCATTCCATCACTGTCGTAGCTGCAATGTCCGGGCATATTCTCTATCAGGAACCGCGCCGCTTTGAGTTTCAACGGGTCGGGGTCGGCGGCATAATGCTCCAGTACCTTTTCCAGTTCCACCCTGTTGTCGCCCGCAAAACGCAACGCCGACTCCAAATCTGAATTCCGACAGCAGCCCTGCAAAAGAATCATGCAGATAAATGCCAAGACAAACTTGTTCATAATCAGGTTCGTTTATTTTTTTAATTTGTCGCCCAATCTCTCAGCAGTTTTTCCGCTTCGCGTTTCATGTCGTTCGTGGCGGAGGATTCTATTTTGGGAGTAAAGCCGATTATTTCCACGGCAACTTTTTCGGCGCACTCGCGGCGACCGGTTTGCCTGTAAAGGTTCATCAGCTTGTATAACGGGTAAAGCCTGTTGGGGAGGATGGCGTATGCCCGCCGGTAGGCCTCTTCGGCAAGGTCGTACCTGCCAACGGCCATATGGTTGTTGCCTATTATGTTGTGGAACATCGGATCGCTGCTCAGGCGGGTGCCTTCGGTCATAACGATATTGCTTGTGCCGTATTGCACGGTTTTGGCGAGCGACTGCCCGTAGTCGAACAGAAAGCGCGGATTGTCTTTCAGCATCGGGTACAACGCGGCATACTCTTTGACTGCATCGTCGCCATAATACTGCGTTCCATGCAGGTTGCGCAACCTCTGCCACTGCCGGCACGCATCGACCTTGTCCCGATAGACCCTGCACAACATAAGACATACAAGCAATGCTATCGCGCAACACGATACCGACACCAGTTTGCCAGTCGCGTCCGGCCTTACCGTCTGTTTTGTCTTGTTTGCGGCTCCCGATGCGAGGAACAGGATAGTAAGCGTCTGCAACGGCAGTATTGAGAACGGATAGGAGAAAAAGGCGAAAACGGCCATCGCCACAAGCCCGTACAGAAACCTGTTCCCCGTTCTCCACATCCGGCAGGCGGCGGTAAGCATCAGGGCGACGAACAGGGCAAGTCCGACAACTCCCGTCTCCGCCCCCAGCAGGAGATACTCGTTGAAGCCGTATTCTGGCGATCCGGCCACTGCCTTCAGCGGCGAATCGGGACGCTGCTGAAAATATGAAGCCTGCGCATCGGCATACTCGCCGCCGAACGAGCCGTATCCCGTTCCGGCAAGCGGATGTTCGGCAATTATGCCGGTCGATACCCGCCAGATCAACCGGCGTCCGTCGGCGGAACCACGCTTCGCGCCGTAAACGCCGACCGACACTGCCGCGACTGCTACAACCACTGCTACGGCTGCTATTCGTTTTCGCCGTCCCGTCAGACAAGCGGCTATCCTGTCGTGCCACTCGCGTTTGCGAAATATTATGATTGCCGCGCATACGGTCAACGCCACGAATGCCGCTCTGCTCATCACGGCAAAGAATATCACGAACGAGAGCGCGAAAACAGCCGAGCACAGCCAGAACATAATAACCTGCGGCAAGCTGCGTTTGTTTATCTGTCGTCGAAGCATAAAGCCGCTACGCGCGATGTATGACAGTGCAAGCGACATCATCACAGCCAAGCAGCCTCCATACGGGCCCGGGTTGAAAAATGTGCCCGTTACGAGAAAGAGGCTGTGGCCGGACAAGTCAAACCCCTGGGCCTGTCGCAGCCCGACGACAGCCTCCCATAACCCGCACAGCATCGCAACGGCAAACGCGAATACCCCAAGCCCCCTGAATGTTGGCAGAACGGCCCTCAATGAGCCGTACAGCAGGGAGAGATATATCAGGTTGAGATATTTCGACGAGGCGTCCACGGGGGACATGCACAGGTAGCTGACCGAAACCCAGACAAAGAACAGCGCGGCGGCAAGGTCGACCGTGGTCGGGCGGGGCTGTTTCCTTACGAAGATGAGAGTTAGCATGGCCGCGCAGACAAGCCCTATGACGGAGAATATGAAATACTCCGTCTGCCTGCCCTGCTCATATTCCGTTTTTGCCAGCCCGACCAGCAGCATGGCGGCAACTCCGGCGTATGAGGCAATTGCCGGAAGCAAACGGCCGATATTAAGCGCTCTTGCCCTTCGGGTATCTTTACGGTATGTTTTACGCGCGGAACTTGTCGTATAAGCCCCGTTATGCTCCCCGTTCCGGCCCTCGCTTCGCGCACGGAACAGCATAAAAAATCCATCCCTAACAGCAGCGGCGCCAACTGTCAAACAAGCGCTGAACTTCCATCTCATATCGGCTTGAATATTCTGTCGCGGTTAATCCGTTTGGCGTACTTGTCGCGCGAGAAAACGATCATGGGCGCAATGCCGACAATAAACTCCTCCGGTATCAGTCCGAAATAGCGCGAGTCGCGCGAATCGGGAAAATTATCCCCTGCCATGAAATAGTAGCTGTTCTCGAATGTATGTGAACAGGCCGGCACGCCGTCCAGACAGACCGAATCGCCTTTTATTTCGACCCTGGCTCCGGTCTCGTATTCGATGTATTTGCCGTATATGAGCGCATTGAGCAGGGTCAACCCTATCGTGTCGCCCCTGCGGGGGATATACAGCGGGCCGAAATCCAGCACAGTCCAGCCCACGCGCCCGTCGAAGGGATAGCTGTTCAGAATAGAGGGCTCGATCATCATCTTCCCTTTCGGGTAGGGGAAATGTTCGTGCATTATCCTGTCTTCGACCGATGAGTTCCTGTACGCCCCGTTCACTATAGAGAGCGTATCGCCCGGAAGTCCCAGGCATCGTTTGACGTACACACCGTTAACGGCAAACCCCGTCCTGTACCACTCGTCGCCGACCGTGTGGTTGAAAACCACCACGTCGTTATGCCGTATCCCCCTGAACCCCTTTATCTTGAACGTCTGCAGCCTGCCCCCTTCGAGAAAGCGCAGGTTCCGGTATATCCTCGCCCCGAACAGCAGTTTATTGACAAAAACCCTGTCGCCCGGCTGTATAGCCGGGGCCATCGAGTGGCTGTTCACCGAAAAACTGTCGCAAACAAACGCTTTCAACCCAACATAAACCACAAACACACAGAACGCCCCGACTATCGCACAGGAAAGGGCGTAAAGCGTTTTGGAAATGTATTGTCGAATCGTCATCCCTCCGAGGCGGATAATCGACCGTTGTTAATTAAAAGTTTGCGTATGGTCGCCTCATACAACTTCCACAACTTGTCGTTCCGAAGCGGATTGCCCACCAGCAGCACTTTGTTGTCTGCGTCCAGCAAAAATGTGTGCATACGGTCGTCTTGTGGCAGACAAGCATTGAGTTTCACAAACTCTGTCTGGTCGGCCAGAAATACCGGATAATCGATCTTATATGACATCAAAGCTATCCTTACCGCATGTAAATCGTCTGGTTTTGGCGTGAACAGAAACACGACGCCGAACTTGCGTTCGATTTGGGCTGCATATGTCAGAATATCGGCCCACAGGTACATTTTACTTATGGCGCACGAAGCGCACCGCGCCGAATCGTACCACACGACCATCTTCGCCCGCCCTGACATAAAATCGGTCAACACCGTATCCCGTCCGTTGACCGTCGGGCGCATATCTTCGGGGACAACAACCTCCGACCCGATGAAACCCGTCAAGTCGCTCCTTAGCCGGCGGTTGCCGCAAGAACAGAATGTCGCCAGAACACACACGATTATCAGATAGCGGCTACTTCTCATCTTCTCGGAAATTATATATCGTAATGATATTTATATATACAGTCGAAATTCTCCATCGGGTTCCATGCATAGATAAACTTATTATCCTCATCGACAAGAAATTTCAACATGTCATGATCGAATTTAAGCAACGCGACAGGATTAAGTTCTTTATCAAACATCTCTATGTCAAATATAAAGCTGCGACCTATATGCCATGGGAGCAACTCTTCGAAAGGGCGTCCCATTCTTTCGGCGAAAATATTTTGATTCCCGATATAAGTATATATATAATAGCATATCTTTTTATTTTTATCTTTTCCGACATGCGGCGAAAAACCGGCGTTTTTCAAAATTATGTCCTTCTGAGCGAAAGAATAGTCTGCATTTAGCGAACTCACAGATAATTCATCTATAAAACGATGGGCTGCAACTATCTGTCTGTCTTTGCTGTCAAAATGAAACGTATCCATTTCAGACCAATAATCGGGGCCCGTCTTTTTCTCAAAGCCGGAGGTGAAGGTCAATTTATCGATCGTAATAGCCGAATTTATATTATACGAATAAAGTCCCGAACCATGCGCCCCATATGTTTCATATAAAATAACGGAGTCATTCACATAAGCTATTGCCTGCACCAAATCGGGAACTTCTTTCTTGAAATTGATAACATCTCGTATAACAGCCGCCGTGTCTGTCAATATAAATGAGTGATACTTCGTCGAAATGTTATCCAGCACGAAAAAGTTATTCGCTGGCCCATGTTCCACTATTACGGGCATATAAAATTCGTTCGGCCCTCTGCCGCTTTTCCCAAAGCTGTAAAGAAAGTGGAAATCGTCTTTACTATAGACATAAAACAGGTTCCTATCGCTACTCTGTTGAGGCTCGGTCATGATGATTATGTAATCATCCGATTGAGTTATATTCGCAGGATTCAGAACTTCATTGATATTTACAGCCTCCCCTTGCAAAGGTAAAATTGTGTCAAAAACAAAATTAACAGACCCTTTAATCGGGCTATTTGAGCAAGACCAGACAGAGCAGAGCGAAAATATAGTCACAACAGTAACGACAGTTTTTACCGTTTTCATATTGCAGTTAAGTTTTAAGGTTATAAAAATATTTAGCAACGTGGCGTTCATCGAACGCCACGTTAACTCTCTTATTAACAGCCCCATCTGCTGCAACTGGAAAAATACCCGTCGTGGTACAGTTGCATCTTACAATCTGACTAAACCCCCATCCTATTTGTGCACATCCGTCATGGCAGTCGCGACCTTCATACTGCGCCAGCACCTCGACGTTGGCCATCAGCAGGTCTGTCATTGGGTCAGACTTGGCAGATGTTGTTACGCCGAAATACACACCGGCGGCGGCGATGACAATGGCACCAGCTACTACTACTGCACCCGCCGGGGCAAGAAAAATCTTTTTAATGTTTTCAAGTTTTTGTTTTAATGTGTTTTGTTATTGTATTGGAGGGCTTTACCATCCGATCCCACGCCCGCCATAACGAATAGCGGATGTAAAGTTAATGAAAATTCACCTGTTTTCATCGGCTTACTACCTCCTTTCTGTGTAATAAAACTTTTGACAAAAATAATATAATTTTTTCAATCGATCAAATTTTTGCACCAAAAATACGCTAAGCCAACAGCTCTGACTGCCACAAAGAAAAGCTACACAATATTTTGCGAAGAAATTTAACCGACACCGTACGCCGCATGTTTTACGCTTTCA
>JAIRQC010000097.1 GCA_031256675.1 Rikenellaceae bacterium | reverse complement strand
ATTTGCCGTCTACCAGCGCACCGTTGCCGATCAGGTCGCGGATAAAGGAATTGACGTCGCCCGTAACCATGTCGACCATCACCGAAGTGGCGTTACCGTCCATGTAGTTGATCATCGCGTCGACCAGCGCCTCGCGTATGGCCATGCGCACGGCGCGCGGGGCAATCATATATTCTTTGGTCGGCTTGGAGGGGAATGCCGCCGTCCAATTGCCCCAGATGCGTGTACCCATGCCTGACTTGCGAAAGACGGTTACGATGCCCTGAGCGTTGAGAAGGTTGGTATCGGCGGCCGTGTCGGTCAGGCTGCTCGAAATCTCGGTCGTCAGGCCGACGATCTCCTCCAGCTCGGTATTTGAGGGGGAGAGCCAGTAGCCGGATGCGCCGTCGCGCATCGCCTTGGCCAGAGCCCAGAAGACTGACAGGCCGACGACGTTGTTTGCATTCTCGTGCTGATTGTAACGCAGCGTCTGCGGATAGCACAACACGGCCTCCTGAGCGGTAATGTTGAACGTGCCGGTGGCGCGGGCGGCGAGTGCCTCCTGCACTGTTCCGGCAACTATGTCAATGGCGGCAAAGCCGTTCAACTTGCCCGCCGTGGAGATCATTTTGTTCATCACCGGCTGGAGTTGCGAGTAACCGGGTACAATGATGATGTTGGGCATGATACCCAGCGCATCGCCCGAAGAGAGCAACAGGTCGATGCCGGCAAGCAGTTGAACGGTGTAGTCGACCGCCTCCGGCAGAGATGTCTCGTATAGATGCGTAACCGGTGCTCCCTCCTCGGTGAGCGTCATCTTGCCGCTCTCTTCCATAAGAGCCTGCGCTGTATTATTGTCGAGAACATTTACCACCAGCACCTTTGCACCGACGCGGTTGAATACGGTCTCCAGCGCAGAAGGTATCGTGAACCCTGCAACGTCGTCGCCGTACTGCTCCTTCGCCTGTTCGAGCGAGGTTATCAGTTTGACCTCATTCATCGGGCCTTTCGGCGCCGTGCCCACCAGTGCGATCACCGCCGTGTCGCCCGCGGCGATTATTGTCCGCTGCTGGCCCTCGATGATCTCTACTCCGTGTAAGTAAGCCATATTGTTGTTTTTAGATTGTGATTTGCTCCTGTTCTCCCGTCGTGACGATCTCGTAGCGGATCGTGACCTGCCGGTGGCCGGGAGTTGTTTCTTTCTGCAAGACCTGTTTTAGCCTTATGCGTTTTTCATATCTGTTTAGCTGATAGGCCACCTCATAAACGAGATCTATACCGGCCATCCCGCCGCCTAACAACCGTTCTGCCCCCAGTCCGAAGCCCGGACGGAACGGAACTTCGCCCCGAACGGTGAGCAGTATCGTCCGTATGTTGGCCCGGATGCTATCGGTGAGCTCCTTAACTCCCAAGCGGACGATCTGCGTAGGGGTCGAGTTGCTCATAACCTGTTCTCTCCTTCAAATTCCATTTCTGCACGAATTGCCATATTCCGTCATCTTCGGCGGCGAAGTTCTCGCTTTCCAACTCCAGATGTCCGGCGGCCTCTGACGGCGTATACCCCTCGAACTTTTTACGTATGGCGTCAAGCCATGTGTATGCCCCGTTCTCGCCCCGAAGTTCGCGGCTTACCACGACGTCAGCTCCCTGTCGACCGTCACGCCGGATATGTCACGTTTCAGGGGTTTGGAGCCTTCGTATCTGACCAGAACCTCGCCCGGATCTGCCTCCGGAAAGTAGCCTCCCGGCTTCTGCGGATAGGGCTGCGAGGGGATGTTCATCGCCTCGATCATGGCCACCAGAGCCGCCTCCAAAGCCTCCGCATTCATACTGGCATCTTTTTTCGTATACGTTTTGTAATCAGATAACCGGCTCCGATTGCCGCCGCCGGTATCAGTATTGCCATCCACGGTATCCGGCGGGTGCGGCGCTCCTTTGCCCGCAGGCTTATATCCCGCTTCTCGCTTTGCCTCGACTTATCGACCATGGCGGTTGTGGCGTCTTCGTTCGTTACGCTGCCGGTGGCGCCGCGACGATCGGTTCGACGGTTAGATGTGCGGCGGGTGACGGTCTCGCTCCGAAGCGGCGGGTGACCGGTGAGGCTGTCCGTTGGCTGCGAGGCGTCGTATTCCCTGTGCACGACCTGTTCGTCTGTCGTTTCGTCGCAGGAGGCCTCACCCCACGAGACGGCCCCGGCCTCGGTATGCCGGGACTGCTCGGTGCGGGTGTCGACCTCGGTGTTAATAGTTGCGGACAGATCCGACCGGATTGCCGACCGTCTGGATGTAACACAGCCGAATGCCATCAGACACAGCAGGACGATGATTGTTCTTTTCATGGTAACTCGGTCTGAGATGTTCCGTCTTTTTTACAGCCTTATCCATAGCCTCGCGTGAAGCGACATCGAACAGTCGATCGTCCAGCCTTACCGTCTTGAACGGCAACGCTCCGGAGCCGACGTCGACCAGCACGCTGACGACCTTGCTGTCGGTCTCTATCGACATGATGATCATTGTCGTTGCAATGGTGGCCTGCGTTGCGTCGTTGTCGACGATCTCAACGGAATCGGGCGGCGGCGCGGGTGGAACCGGGTTCGACGACGCACCGCCACAGGCGACACAGACCGCTGCCGAAAGCAGCACAAACATCAGAAGTCTTTTCATAGTTGGTTTTTGTTGGTTATCATGCGGGCACCGCGCCCAGCACTTTTTTTGCACGTTCGTAGATTGCCGTTCGATCTTTGAGACCGTTCGTACCTCCGTTTATCTTTCTGGTGATGAGCACGAACTCCTGCCTGTCGGCCAACTCGTTCAGCCCTTTCATCCACCAGTACCAGCAGGCGCTTTCGACGGCCCAGCGTGGCTGTTCGAGCAGATGCGGTTCATCAAGAAGGCGATCATCGTCGAACAGCGCGCGTGAACATTTTACATAATTGGACTTTCCCGTAACCTGCAACAATCCGCGCCCCTTGTATTTCTGTCCATCGCCGTCCTTTGCCTCGGTATTGCCGAGGCTGGCGGCCAAGCGCCCCGTGTCGTATGCCGCGCCGGAGGCGATCTCGCGAACATGCTCCAGCGAGGCGCTCTCATGGCCGATCTGAGCGATGAAGGCAGCCTGACGCAATGGTGTATCCATGCCGTAGTTGATCATACAACCGTTCAGAAGTTCGAGATATTTCACCCTGTTCTCTTTCAAGGAGAAAGGCAATATCCGGCGGAGTTGATCCAAGGTTATGGGCGTCATTGGTCGAATCCTGTAAAATGGTTTTTGAATTTCTGGCTGGGCGTTGAGTACCGCACTACTCCCTCCGATACGCTGTCATGGCCGATTCCTTTTGCGTCGAGCACGAAGCGGCGGGCCTGAATGTCGCGCAGTTTGTCGATGGTCATCTTGTAGAGTTTCAATATCTCTTCCGGCAGGTTCTTTTCGTCGCGACGTTTGTAGAGGCGAAACTTCATGATGTCCGCCGTCAGGGTTTTCACGTTACGATCTACCGGCTCGGCCAGCGGCAGATCGTACACACCCCGCAGATAGCCGTCCACCTCGCTTGCCGCATCCTCGTTGACCTCCTCGATCAACTCCGTGTTCAGAGTTCCTGCGGAGCTGTCAGTGAGCTGCATCAGTGCGCGCTGTCCGATGTATGCGCAAAATTCCTCCGAAGCGACGTATCTCATACCTTTTAATAGCCCTTGAAGACCCTTTCAAATTCTTTCAAAGATTTTCCGTCGACCCTATGGTCATCCCGTCCTTTTTGACGTCGTTATCGGCCTCATTTTGCGGTTTGCAAAAACGGGCGACCAGCTCTCTGACTTCACTATCCGGCAGGGAGAGCCCGGCCTGCTTAGCTTTAAGAACAATGTGCTCTTTGAGCGTCTTGCGGTCGGCGGGGAGGCTCCCCCTGTTTTTCTCCAGATGGCTCGCGATTATGGCAAGTCGCATGTTCAGGTCATTTTGATCCCTGCGAGTTTGGACAGTGCGCTGGGACGGATAAGTGAGGTGTCGGTGATAAGCTCGTAGGTGCATTCGAGGAAGTTGCCAACTTTCTGCACCGGGTATACCGTAAATCCACCCTCGCAACTGGCCAGTGACAGGCCGTCCTCCTCCTCGAAGCTCACCACGTAGATCGAAGCGCAGTTCGTGGCGGTGCCGACGGTTTCGTCGAAGTTGATGATCGGCGAGTAGGTATTCGGAGCGCTCTGGTAGTCGCCGATGTTGATCAGCGGGATTAGGTTGTAGAACGTCACCGGTATGCCGAACTCGTTGCGCTGGACGATCATCTGATCGCGGGCAATCGTGTTCAGGAACGAGAGTATCTTGGCGTTGGTGATGATCACCCTGTTGGTTCCCTCGCACATGGCCACCACCTCGTCGATCTTGGACAACAACTCCTGCTGTGATTTCTTCGCCGCGTTGTCGTTGCCGTAGACAAGCGTGTAGCCGTTCTCGGCTGCCGTGATGGTGCGGGCGGCGGTGATGAGTTTTGCGATGCCGTCGAACTGAATGGGTGACGAGGCCGAATTGCCCTTGACGATCGCATAGTTGAACAGGTAACCGAACTCCCGGATGCGCCGCGTCAACTGAGAAGTCATCTCCGAAGAGAGGTCGTAGCCCATCTTTTCGAATGCCATGTCGATGCGAACGGTGTCACCGAGCATCTTGCGTCCTGCGGTGAGGTAGGACGGGGTAACGGTGTTCTTGGCGTAATCGCTGCCCAGCGCGCGGCTCTGTCCGTCGATAGCCGTAGCCGTACTGCCGGAGCGGACAGTTACCGACGAGCCGGGCTTTTTGAAGAACTCGACGTAATCGGACAGCAGCACACTCTTCTTTATGGCTTCCTGAGCCATCCTGCGGGTCAGGTCGTCGCCTGCCGCGAGTTGAGAAAATTTCATATTGCGTCTGTTTTTTAGATGACCTCTTTCACCTGTTCACGGATAATGTCCTCCGCCGAACGTTCATCGCCCGATCCCTTCTTGCCGAAGTCGGCGGTTTTGCTGCCGTTTTCGGGGGTGTCGGGTTTGCGGTTCAGCGCAGAGAGCGACCTCTTGTACTGCTCGCGCTGATCGGCCGTGAGACCTATGCAGAAGTCGACAGCGCTGGCTTTCTCCGTGTCGGTCATGTGCGAGAACTCGGCGGCGGCGAAATCGTTCTGCAAAGCCACCCGATCCTGCGCCTTGCCCACCTGTTCTGCAGCCTCCTGCTGTTTGGCCAGCATCCCGGTCAGCCTGTCGATCGCCTCGCTGTTGCGTTTGACGGCGGCGCTGATCTCGGCGAAATCACCGGCCGGCGTCTCCTTTTTCTCCTCTTTTTCCATGTTTTTTTGTGTTTTATCGGTTTTGAAAAATTTGAACAGTCCGCCGAACTCCTTCTCCATGAAGTCCTCGGCCGTATGATATGTGCCGCTGAGCCCCTCGGCAAAATCCTGCCTGTTGTTCTCCCTGACGGCAGCCTTGGCCACCAGTCCGATGTGCTTTATCGTCCCCTCTTCGAGCCGGACGGATATTTTGTTGTGGCCCATCTGTCGCAGCACGTCGAGGCTCTCCTCTGAGAACTCGGCCGACGAGCGGTCGAAACCGATACTGATCTTGTCGCCGTCGCGGTAGAGAGCCACGCCCTCCTTGGGCAGATAACCCACCACCGGCAGGTCGTTCTTCGGGTGGCCGAGGACAAAAGGTATGCGGTCGGCCCCATGCTCCCGCGTCATGGCGACGATGCGGTTAATGTCCGCTTCGGAGAAGCTAAGTCCGTTGTGAGTGCCGGATGTGAACAGTCGTATCATGTCGTTGGGTTTTACGGTGCAAAGGAGGGTCGCCCACATCTTATAAATAATTGCGAATGGCAATAAAATAAGATAGTTAGGTGCGCTTACTTTGCCGAAAATTCAAACGGATTCTTATGCAGGAAATCGTAATGGGCCTCTTGCCCGGATTGCCGACGGCGGCGGTACTGTTTTACATTCTGGTCACCAATCAGAAAAACCACGCCAAAGAGCGCGAAGAGTGGCGCAGGGAGCTCAGCGGCATGGCAGGCGTGCTGCGCGGGGTGACCGAACAGGTGAACAAACTCTCATTTATCATCGAAAACTATGTCATTAGAAACGGAACAAATCCTGCTCGAAAGCAAGATTAATAGCCAAAGAAAGGAGCGTACGCTGAAGAGCATCGAGGCGGACATGAGCATCCTATCCATCAGGAGCGAATCGTCGCCTCTGCTGAGCGTCGAGGAGATCAACATCGACAAGATCGAGGTGGCCGTGGCCGCGCTACGCCGCTGTATCGAGGAGATCAGCCGGATCGACAATGAGATCGCCCGTCTGGAGAAAATCCGCGGGTAGATGAAAAAGTCCCAGTTATACGACGAAGCCGAGCGGCTTTATGCCGAGGAGCAGTGGACGTTCGATGCCATAGCCCGGAAGCTGGAGTGCTCCGACCGCACGCTGCGGGGCTGGGCCAAAGAGGGACGCTGGGACGTCAAACGCTCGGAGTTCATAAATCTGCGGCAAGGACTGCCGGCAGACGTTCAGGACATTGCCATGCTGTTGGCCCGCAAGATAAAAACGCAGCTCAGCAAGGATATGGAACCCTCGCCGCACACGCTCAATGCCTTCACCCGCATCGCAGCATCGCTGCTCAAAGTTCGTGAATACGAGAAGGCGATGGAATGTGAGGGTGAGGGCGAACATGAGCAGCGGAGCGATAATGTCAGGGCAGCCGCAGCAGCCAAATTCAAGGAGGTATTCGGCGTAGATCTCGAAATATGATAATCGACTACTCCAAATTCGGATTCCTGCCCTACCAGATCGCATGGCTGGAGGATCGCTCGCAGATCAAGATATGCGAGAAGTCGCGACGTGTGGGCATGTCGTTGTGCAGGCCTTCGAGGATGTGATAGACACCGGCGTGGAGGGCAAATACGACACATGGTTCAGCTCCAACAACGAGAGCAACGCGCGGGAGTATATCGACTATTGCAAGAAGTTTGCCGACGTGCTGAACCTTACCATACAGGCTACCGGAGGCGAAGAGATGCTCGACGCCGCCGACGCGCAGACGTTTGTGATCTACTTCAAAAACGGCAGGAAAATAACCGGTTTGTCGAGCAGTCCCAATCAGCTACACGGCAAAGGTGGCAAGATCGTGCTCGACGAGTTCGCCCGCCGTGACAACGAGCTCGAAGTCTGGGAGGCCGCCTCGCCCACCGGTCTGGTGTGGGGTTTCCCGATCCGGATCATCTCTACCCATCGCGGCAAACAGTCGGTGTTCTACTCGTTCATCAAACGGCTGGAGCGCGGCGAACTTGCGTGATCGCATCACAAGACCGATTTCGTCGAGGCGGTGCGGCAGGGGCTGGCGGACAAGGCCCTGAAAAAGAGATGTACGCGCGAAGAACAGGACGCCTACATAGCCAAGATCCGTGATTCTGTTGGCGATCCGTCCATATGGGCGCAGCAGTTCCTTTGCCTGCCGCAGGACGAGAACGAGACCTTTATATCGTGGCCGCTGTTAGAGGGGGCAGGGCGTGCCGAGTTACTGCCGATCAAGGAGCTTCGTGAGTGCAAGGAGCTGTACGGCGGGCTTGACATAGGGCGCATAACCAACTTTTCCTACCTGTGGATAAGCGAGAAGGTCACCTCGTCGCTCTTCATCACCCGCTATCTGTATGCCATACAGGGCGAGGAATTTCCAAAGCAGGAGCGCAAAATAGCCGAGATACTGCTCGCCCTGCCCAACATTCGGCGACTGTGCATTGACAAAACCGGCGTTGGCTGGGGGTTGACCGAGTATTTGCAGGAGAAGTTCGGCAAGGGCCGCATCGAAGGGGTGTTATTCTCGGCCATCTCCAAGGAGCAGATGGCGTTCCGCATGAGGCACCAGTTGGAAGACGGCTCATTCCTGATCCCTGCCGATCGGGAAATATACGACGATTTCCAGCTGGTCAAACAGACCATGACCGCAAGCGGCAACGTTCGCCTTCAGGCAGGGACAAAGAACGACAGCCACGCAGACCGCTTCTGGGCCGCAGCACTCTCGCTTGAAGCAGGATCGACCGAACAATGCGTAACGCCCGCTGTGCATGTAGCCTCGATGGGCAACGGACGCACCACTCGGCTGGACAACATTTTACGGGGATTCTCAAAAGATTAGCCATGAAAGTGAAGCTAAATACTGGCAATCTGTCCGGCATACCGCGCAATCTGGAGGCTTTCCGTCGGGAGATCATGACCATCACCTCAGACAAGGGGTTCCTAAACAGTACGGGCCAGTTGCTGGTTTCGCGAGGCAAACGTAACCTCGAAGAGGGTGGGGCCGACGAGCAATCCTACGTGCTGCTCAAACCTGCGACACAACGTCAGAAACGGCGCAAGGGTTTTTCACTAAAACCGTTGCAGCGCACCGGACAGATGAAGCGAAGCCTGTCGCACGAGATCAGCGGCGGAACTTTGCAACTCGCAGGTCTCGACATTATAAGGCACCACCAGTACGGCGCGCCGCGAGCGCACCTGCCCCAGCGCGAGATATACACCGCAGGAGAAGATGAACTTGCCGACATACAGGACTTTCTCGAACGACGTCTGAACGATAAAAATCCGCTCAAATGAAAAACGAATCAATAATCCTCTCGCAGAAGGTTGCTGCGGCTATCGACCGCCTGCCGAACCCCTCTTGGGTGCTTAAAAGCAAATCGGCCACCATGGAGCTGTTCCAGAAGGTGGCCCGCCATCCCGACGTTTTCCCGCAGATAGGCAGCTACAAGGCCGCTTTGTGCGGGTTACAGGTGATCGCCAATACCGAGAGCAAGAGCATCGCCGAGATATTTAATGACTTTTTCGACGATTTCGACCTGCGCGATCTGATCCGCTCGGCAGCGTCGGGCCGCGATTTCGGCCTTGCCGTTATGGAGGTTACGGAGTGGATGGAGTACAAGGGACTGACCGTGCCGGGCAAAATCGAGCTTTGTCCACCGGAGTTGTTCTTTTTCGACAAACAGAGGCGCCTGCGCCTCTCGTCGGACAAGTTTCGTGAGGGAATAGACGTCGACAAGAGCTATCCGAACAAGTTCATTATCTGCCAGAACGAAGCCACCCTGCTCAATCCCTACGGAACGGGGCTGCTTGATGTGGCATACTGGATCGCCGTGGGGCTGAACGGAAATTTCGAATTCCTGATGCAGTTCGTAGAAGAGGACGGACGCGACAGGTGGGTAGGCAAGTATCAGAACGGAGCGACGCAGAAAGAGATAGACGACCTGCTCAACATGATGTTGCAGGTTCGCAACAACGGCGTGGCAGCCATTCCGCAGGGCATGGATGTAGAACCACATAATATGACAGGTCGCAGTTCGACAAACGATCTGTACCGCAACACAGACGAAATGCTCCGCCGCAAGATCGAGAAACTCTGGACGGGCACCGACCTTACGATGCAGGTCGCGGGCAAAGGCGGTTACAGCAGTTCCGAATCCGGCCTCACTATTAGCGAAGATGCGTTGGAGGACGGCAAGACGCTGGTGCTGTCGGCAATAAGGCAAATAGCTGGAATTATCTGTCGCCTGAACAATCTGCCCGAACTGCCCTCGTTCCTAATCCAACTTCCCCGCAGCCTAAGCAAGACCATTGCCGAGACCGACCGTATATATTTCGATATGGGACTGCGCCCCACGCGAGAGCTGTTCATCAAGCGCGGCTACGCCGAGGAGGATTTCACCGTCGACGAAACCGCTGCGCCACGAACAGGCAAGACCGATTTCGCCGCTACAACGGAGGATTACGAACCGATACTCTCTTCTTTCGAGGCTTTCCGTAAAAGCGTAAAAAAAAAGGACTGACCACTCCTGACGCCGGATTCATCAACAGCCTCTCGGTCGCCCTGTTCGATTCTCTTTTAAGCGCCTTTCAAGAGGGTTACAAGAACGTTTCAAACGCCGTAAAAGGCCGCCGAAACGACTTTGCCGACGACGATCTTGTAATAGACGGCACTCCTGCGGCCACCTCGTTCTTCAAGTTCCGCGCTTTCACCACCGCAGCCGTAGAAGACGCCCGTATGCGCAGCAGGATACGGGCGGCGCTGGCGGACAACATCGAGCGAGGCGATGGGGCGCAGAGCTTTGCCGAGGTGGTGAACGGAGAGTTCGACAAGGCGGGGTTGACGCGCCTCAAACCCTACCAGATCGGGGTTATATACGACACCAACACGGCCAACGCCTACGCCGCCGGACAGATGGCCAAGATGATGGAAGTTTCCGGTGATTTCCCATTCTGGCAATACTCGGCCACGATGGACGGCAAAACCCGCCCGGAGCACGCCGCGCTGCACGGCAAGATATTCAAGGTTGGCGACTTCACGTTTTATCCGCCGCTCGACTTCCGGTGCCGCTGCACGGCCATCCTGCTCACCGCGCGGCAGGCAGGACGCTATCCTGAAACCGACCGTCCCGCCGCCGATGAGCGACAGAGGCTTCTCGAACGTGCAGGGAAACATGAGTTTGCAGGCAACAAACAGAAGGATTATGTGGCATGGCTCAAAAGCGAGTACCGCGACGCCGAACCCTCCGTGCAGGAGCTGATAGACCACGCTTTCGATACCATGCGGGCCGAGATAGATAGCCTGCGGCATGGCGAGGTGGTGGAGATCGAGCCACTCGAAGTTCCCAAGCCGGAGCCGAAGCGCAAAAAGAAAGCCCGGAAAATCTCCGGACAAGAATGAAAAAAGCGGGATTAGAGCCCCGCTTTTTTCTTGTATTTCCAGCCGTTGAGCCGACAGGCCTCGGCCTTTGCCTGCTCTTTTGTCGGCCACTCCGAAACCTTATCGCCCCATCCGCCACATTCGTCATAAGTCCAGCGGGAAACCACCCAAATCCGCCCGCGCGGGGAGTACCTATATTTGGGCCTGAACCGTTTATTCATTACTATTTGAGGTCGACAAAAAACACCTCCTCCTGCACCACCGATATACCGGCGTCGGGCAGCAGCTTGGCTATATCGGCCTTGTCACGGTCGGCCAGTATCCTGTCCTTGGCCACCTCCTCCGAGCGGCGGATGTATTCGGGCAGCATGTTTCTCACAAGGTCTAAAATATCGTCCCATTTGTAGCCTTTCAGCGGTTTGAGTTTCGGATTACCCAAACGGAATCCGAAAAAGCCCTGCGGGGTTTCCATGCTCTTCTTCTTGCTGAACAGCCGCTCGCGGTTCTCCACGGCGAAAGCTTCGAGGATGGCCGTAGCTTCGTCCTTGATATTCTCCCATTTGCGCTTGTCTTCGGCCGAGGTTTCCCTGACCTTGGCTATGAGGCGCTCGTCCCACGCCTCGACGCTCTGTATCTCTATCACCGCCCGCTGATAGTCGCAGAAGGCCTGATTGACCTGCTCCATCGTCACGCCGGTGATGACCGTCTTTTTCGTTCGTTTTGCCATGATATTATTGTTTTGCGTGTGTGAGTATTGCATAAATATTGCTCTCGATTGGCTCTTTGGCCAGAGGGAAAGAGGCTACCCTGTCGAGGCCACACGATGATAGGATCATACTCGACAGTCGTTTGGACATAAATCTTCCCCATCCGTTTTTATTGACACACAGTCGGATGGCGTCGGGTTTGTCCGAGCAACACACATACCAGTCCATCGGTCTCTCCTCGTCCAGCATGATCAAAATACCCCCCCCGTTTTGCGGTTTGCATCAAAGCCGATCGTCTCCTGCGCCGACCCGTTAAGGGCAATGTAGCCGTTTTTGGAAACCGTAATGTACGCACCTTTAATGCGCGACCGTTGGCCGCAACCTCTAAAATCGAATGTTTTCAGTTTCATGGTTTTAGTTTTTTAGAATAATTTCATCTGTCTTTCTTCCAGTTGTTTCTCGAACTGCTCCTTGCGCATGTCGTTCAGCACGTCGTAGACCTTGCGTTGTCTTACCCTCAGGAGCGTGGCCACTATTTTGGCGTCGTGGGCGTTCTCTTTAAGCGCAACGATGATCTCATTGCGGCCGGGACGGGGGATGTAGACCGATATGCCGCCCAGTTCGCACATGAGTTTCATTACGTTATCCCGTCCGATAACATTCGACAGGATGCGCATGTCCTTAGTTAGCTCCTCC
The DNA here is from genome assembly GCA_031256675.1 of Rikenellaceae bacterium. Classification (GTDB taxonomy): domain Bacteria; phylum Bacteroidota; class Bacteroidia; order Bacteroidales; family Rikenellaceae; genus JAIRQC01. Next base: position 29,924 of record JAIRQC010000097.1, on the reverse strand, counting down.
ATGCGAGTTATGTTTTACATGTTGAGTTATCCGCCTTCCGTCGGGCAGGTGGGCGTACATGGTCACTCCGTCGGCCTCCACTTTGGCATCGACCGACAGAGCGCCGATCCTGCCGGCGTTAACCTGCATACGCTTGATGGCCGAGATGACACCGAGGGCCTATTTGCGGGTAAGTTTCTCCGGCCTGTCGACATTGAAGCGGCGGGCGAGGAAACTGGCCAGATGTTTGTCGCCGTAGTTGCCCTGATCGTAGTCGACCGACAGCCACAGATATTTGATGTAGCTGACCTGTTTGGCAGTCGCTTTCGGCGAGCAGTCGTCCTGCGCATCAAGCAACTCGGCGATAAGGGCCGAGGCCTGTTCCTCTGTTAATTCCGTGCAACTGTTCGCGCCACAGAAGGCGTGCAGGAACGAACGGTAGAACGTATCCGACCATCCGAGCGCACTGACGAGGGCATGTATCTGCCGCTTCTGCTGATTGCTTATCGTTGCCATGATCATGCGTATATGCGCCCCAACTGGGCGGTAACGGTCTTTATCACCTTGGCATATCCGTTCGTATCGGTCGCCGGAACGTTATTAAGATCGGCCACGCGCATCGTTTCCTGCACTATCATGCGCAGGTCGCGCCCTACGCCGTGGCAGGCGTCGTGCCAGATGTGCGGGGCGACGATCCTCTCGATCATTGTGGCGGTCATAGCCTCGACGTCCTCGCCGGTGAGAGGCCGCAGCACCACTGGAATGGACGTGCGGTTGTAGATATAGCCGTAGTCGCGCTGATAGGCTTTCAGGTTGACAAGGAACGAGGTCATGCCGCACAGTACCACTCCGCAGCCGGTGAAGTCGTTGATGCGCCGCAGCGCGTCGAGAGCCTGCAGCGGCAGGTTCTCCGCCTCGTCGACGATGATGGTGCGGCCCGATCCGGAAAGATGCTCCACCAGAGCCTCGAAATAGTCGCCGAAACTCCCCTTAACCTGCACCCCGGCGGCTCGCGCGAGCTTGTCCATAAAGCGGTTGTTGCGGATGCCGCGGTAGGGCTCGACGAAAACAATGGTCTCATTGCTCGCCTTGAGCCGTTTGAGCGCGGTGGTCTTACCCAGTCCGGAGGCGCCAACGATGACGCGGATCTCGCCGCGCAGGTCGGCCAGCCGAACGCCGGTTTCGATGTCCCTGAAGACCGAGGTAGACACGAAGTCGAAATCCTTCTTGAACGCGCTCAACTCGCGCGTTACATCCTCCTGTCGGCGCAGGTACTCCTCCACGAGTTTGGCCACGCGCTCGTTATCGCCAGAATACCTGCCCTTGCGCCATGCGGAAAGCACGCCGCCGGTGATGCCCATTGCGCGGGCCACGCTCTCCTGACTGACGCCACAGGCCAGATGAGTCTCCAATCTTTCTTTGAGATTTGCCATAATCTTATTGTTTTTAGGGTTAGAATAGTCGTATTTCGGGTTCCGATTTGCAGGAATCGGCAACGAGTTGCATATCCGCCGCCGGAGGCAGTTCCGGCGCGGTGATCGCCTCGGAAAGGGCCGCTACGATCCTGTCGCTTCTGCCGGTGGCCGCGTCGACAACAGCCCGTTCGAGAGCCCTCTGCTGTCCGGCTACATGTCGGAGCTTACTGCGATCCGCATCCGAGCCGAGGGCCGCCATGGCGTGCACGTCCTGAAACGGCGACACCTTGGCCTCGCACAGGAACGTCCCGTCCTCATGGAACACCAGTATGCGTTCCGAAGCCAGTATGTCGTACTTTAACAGGTACTCCTCGCTGCCGCCCACCAGCGTCATGAATATATGGTTGTAGTACCACGTTCCGTTAACATTGAAGCCGTTGCGTTTCAGTTTCGCCGTCTTCGAGTTCATGATCATGCAGTCCATAGCCCGGCCCTCCAGCGTCCTACCGCCGATCTCCAGCATCTGCATTTGCTCGGCGGCCAGCATCATCGGGCTCACGCCGGGCAGGTAGCGTCCCGTGCGTATGCGGTTGTTGCACTCCGAAATCCACCACTCAACCACCTTGTAAGCCCCCCAGAGCGTCGGCATACCGCTTTGGGCTATCGCCTTTTTCCGTTCGCCACGGTGCCACAGTTCGTTGCGTTTGAGCGAGGCGGGTTTGTTGTCGATGCAGTCGCCGACGTAGCTCACCGCCATCTGCTCCAGCTCCTCGAAGTCGGCCCAGCTGCGTTCGATGATCTTGGTCTGCGAATTGTAGGGCCGCGCATACTGCACATGTTCCAGCCCGAAAGGTTTCAATCGTTCAAACAGACCGCCGACCTGCGTCTGCAAATCGGTCTTGTCGTTAAAGAACCTGTTCTTGAACGCCTTGCCGTTGTCCAGATAGAGCGACCGGGGCAGCGCCGCGCCGTCCACACCCAGCAGGCGGCCCGCATTGAGGCAGGCGTTGCGAAACGAACTTGCCACGCTCATGGTGTTCTCCGTAACCATCAACTCGAAGCCCAGAATAAGCTGCGTGCGCATATCCTGCCATGCGATGAGCGTAGGGCGGCACGATTTGCCAGTCTTCGGGTTGACGATCTGGAAGTTCATCACATGGCCGTCGGCCACCAGTACGTCCAGGAACCGGATGCTGTTCGGGTCTTTCTCGATATATGGCAGGCATTCGTCGCGTAACGGCTTGATGCCGCGTCGCCGGAATGTCGCCTCGCTGCGGTGTTTGCTCTCCCATTCCATCAGGAACCTGCGGCAGGTGGTCAGCGAATGGATCGGCTCGCGGTTGAACCGCCACAGGCGGCAGGCCGTGCGGTAGGCGGTGGCGTAGTTGGGTTGCGTATCTTTGAGCCATGCGCCCAGCAGGTTCTTCTGTTGCGAGATCGAAAGCGTAGTGCCATGTTTGATCGCCCGTTGCGGCCCCAGAGCATCCATAACATCGCCTCCGTCACGCAGCGTCTTGTCCCAACGCTCCAGTGTCTTGAAGCTCACTGTACCAACCACATGGAAACTATCAGTGCACAGCATCCCGCCCCTGACCATCTCAACAAACTCCCGCTTCGCCCCCATTACGCTCATCTCCTCCGCATTCAACTCCGTGAACTCGCGATAGCACTTGATGATGTTGTATTTTGCGCGACAAAGCTCTTGCTCCTTGAAGTTCATACTATTATAGTCCGGCTTCGTGTAGCGCTGCGCCTTCGGTTCCGTGGGCACATCCAACTCCACCCCAACCTCCTCGCAGAACCTCGCCAGCCGATCGCCCAAAACTTCGAGAATCTGGCGTTTATAGTGGTCGTTCAGGCGATCGTAATAGATGCTGACATGTCTTCCATTGCCCCCGCGGACGTCGGTAGTGAGTTTGCCTCGCTTTCGCAGTGTGCTATATGTATTGATACTCCACACAGCAGGTACAAGCTCCATGTAGCTTATCAATATCTGGCCTTGCTGGTTGAGTTTCATACGAAAATGTTGTTTTGCTCCCGTGCCGGTATCGCTCCGGATAACGCCGCCGCGTTCACGGGATTTTGTCAATTTAGAACTGTCTTACTCCGTCGGGAATACTTTCGGACTCCAGATCTTTCTCCTTAATAAAGAAATCGTCGGGTATCTTTCTGAGGGAGATTTTGAAGTCGAAACTCATTTCGGGGTATTTGGGCTCAAAATGTCCCATGAAAAAGGCTTCGATCTGCCGCTTGATCTTTGCCGCACCGATTTGGCTGTCGGGGCTTTTGGGCCCAAAAATACCTTTGTAGTATTTCTTCTCGAACTTGCCCTTGCCTTTGCCGCTATAATACGGCTCTACGATTACAGTCGCTTCGTATATATCTATTCGGTTTTAGTGTTTTTAGCCTTGCTGTCCGCCCGCAGTTCGGCGATGTTCATCCAGACCATCACGCCGCAGATCGCAGCGATGGGGAACTGGTGTCCGGCTCCGGCAAACAGGGCCGCGCCGAGCGACAGGGCGCCAATCAGCCCCATGAACGTCGCCATGGCGATGTTCCATATTCTGTCAAAGCGATCCATAGCTAATCTTCATATATGATGTAGAGGGTTTCGAGGGTGTTGGCGTCTACTACCGCAACCTTGCATAAGAACTCGTCCAGTTTGTCGGCGCCACGTTTACCGTATGAGTGTTTGACCTCATCGGCGATGTCGGCCATCGAACGGCTGTTCATGTAGAAGGCAGCGCCTATCCGAATGTTGTCGGTGTTGCGCTCGTGTTGAAGAATTCGCAGTTTCATGGCTGTAAATTTTAAGCAGTTGCAACTATCTTTTCCTCGCACCACGAACGGATGCCCTCGCTCCTGTCGACTATATGCCGCCTCTTGTAAACGTGGCCTTTCCCGTAGTAGGCCAACGCCTTTTTCGCGTCGGCGATACATTCGTAGGCTAATGGATTATACCATCCGCAGTTGTAATCGTTAATGGTGAGGCCGATGCACTCACGGTGCGCCCGTTTGGGGTTTTTAATAGCTTCAGGGGAAACATAGATGTAGTACCACCACTTCCCCCTTTCAATCTCTTTGCTTGCCATAATCTTGTGAGGTTAGGTTAATTTTCCGTTCGGCGATCAGAGCCTCAGCCGCCCGCAAAACACGCTCGCTGATGCCCTTACCCATTAATACATAAGTAACCCATACGCGGTGCACCTCGGTGATCTCGGCGATGCGTTTCTTGTCGCCGCGCTTCAACCCAGCGTTGATAATTGCCAGACGTTCGCATTCCGCTTCAGTCAACTGAAATACTCTTTTGGGCGAAATTTTTGTTTCCATAGTTTTTTACTACTTTTGTGTAAAGTTTTTGCAAAACCAATAAACAAAATGCGTATTTACAAATATTTCTAAACATTTCGCGTATGAAATTTAATAAAGAGGCCATAATTAGCAGATTACAAAGTTTTTATGATTTTCCCACAAAAGCGAAATTAGCCGAGTTTTTGGGGGATAAGTCCTCAGGCATTGTCCAGTTGGGTGGCGAGAGATACGATAGATTACGAACTTATATTCTCAAAATGTGGAGAGCTAAACTATAATTATATCCTCACAGGAAACGATCCGATGCTGAAACGCTTGGATGAAATGGATGAGGAGGCATTGGCTCGCCTAAAAAAACAGGGCGAAACACGAGCTATTATTGCGGGACAAATAGAGCAAGCGAAGGCAAAATCGTCCGATTATGGCGCGTCGGATAAAAGAAATTTTCAAGAAAATGGACAACCAACTTGGACAACCAACTTTGGACAACCAAAACCACGATTGAACAACCAACTTGGACAACCAACTCAAAAAACCACCTCAAAATTGAATATTACGCCTTTCGGTAAGAAGGGGCCGTTTTTCGGGGAGAGGAGGGTGGAAAGGCAGGAGATTCCGCTGTACGAATTCGAGGCCATAGCGGGGTTGATACCGCTATTTACGGGGCAGTATCAGCCGGTGGATTACATCGTCATCCCCGACGTGCCGCGATGCGACGGCGCGGTCTACGTGCGCGGCGATTCGATGGTGCCGATACTCAAGTCGGGCGACATCGTGGTGTACCGCCAAGTGCATGACCTGCACAATATTATATGGGGTGAGATGTATCTGCTCTCGTTCAACTATGACGGCGAGGAGTACATCACCGTCAAGTATGTCCATTGCGTGGATGGGCGGCCCGATGTGGTCGAGTTGGTGAGCCAGAACGAGGTCCACGCGCCCAAGATCGTGGCCCTGTCCGACATCCGCGCGTTGGCCATCGTCAAGGCCAGCATACGCATCAACACGATGGGCTGAAACGACAAAAGCAGGCCCATTTTTGGCCTGCCTCCGTGCGTGATCGCTTAAAAGTTTCGATCGGCGTTTTGAAAGGGTTTGAAAGGGATTAAAGGCATCGTTTTGAAATTTCGCGCGGGTTTTTGCGGTTTCACGGAAGTTTCCGGAAGAAAACCGGAACTTTTGGCAATTTCTCATCGCCGCGTTTTTTTGTTTTCGCCATTGTAACTATCTGTTTATCCTATCCTTATATCTTTATCTATCCCTTTTATCCGTTTCTCATTCTTCCTGTTACTTCATAGCGACTTGCACGATCGACGATCAAACCCGAATCGGATCGATCAAAATCCGACCGGACTGTGCGGCGTGGCGGCAATAATGAACCTGTACGCAGAGCGTTACGGCGATGATTTCGAACGTAGTTTTAAGGAGTTTTTCAGGACGGGCGAAGGCTCGTTGAACAGCTATAAGCTGGAGCCCAATCCTGTTATATTCGAAATGGACCCTGCGTCGAACAACTATCCTTTTGATTATTATAACAGACCGATGAGTTTTGCCGATCTGTACAACTTCCTGGCACTATATAGTTCTGAAAAAATTGTGCGCCGTCTGCTGCACTCTTCAACGTCATATTTGCACCCAAAATTGCCCCGATTTTGGGGCTTTGTGGACCGTTATAACGCCCCCGATTTTTAGGAGTAAAACGTTTGGATATAGTGATTTAGTGATTCTCATCCCGCATTCGAGGCAAATATTTCTCTAAAACCACCAAAACTCTAACTGAATTTTAGACGGCAACTGAGTATTTATACTATTTCTCCTCTCTCAGAATGCGCTCATCATGAACTTCGGAGCGATTTTCCCGAAAGATTTCCGCGTTGAGATTTGCAGCAATGAAGCAAAAGCCGTACCTTAGCCGTCGGGTTGTTTGACATGCGCAAAACGCAAATTCACAGTCGATTTAGCTGTGCACCAAATCGTTACACAACAAGGAATCAGGCTCACAGTCTATTTTACTGTGCGCCAAACCGTTACACAACAAGAAATCCAATCCACAGTTGATTTAGCTGTGCATAAAACTGTTACACAATGCGCAGATAATTAAACACTCACAGGCTCAACCCCAACGGTAAACACGCTACATGGCCCACAACAACAGATCCGGACGGCCATTTTCGGAGAAAAAAGGAAGAAAAGTGAAAGAGAGAAAATTACGTTTTGAGACGCTGCAAGTACATGCGGGCCATACGGTCGACGAGACCCTTTCGCGCACCGTGCCGCTGTACCAGACCACGTCGTACCTGTTCCGCAACGCCGAGCACGCGGCCAATCTGTTTGCGCTCAAAGAGTTCGGCAACATTTACACCCGCCTGCAAAACCCTACGACCGATGTTTTCGAGCAGCGCATGGCGGCTTTGGAGGGTGGCGTGGCGGCCCTGGCGACCGCGTCGGGACACGCGGCACAGATGGTGGCGATGACCTCGCTGGCGCAACATGGCGACAATTTCGTCACGAGCCCCTATCTCTACGGCGGCACTTTCAACCAGTTCGGCAACTCGTTCCGCCAGATGGGCATCGAGTGCCGTTTCGCCAAAGGGATGGAGGTCAAAGACATGGAGCCGCTGATCGACGGACGCACAAAGGCCCTGTACATAGAGAGCATCGGCAACTCCAACCTCTCGGTACCCGATTTCGAGACGCTGGCCGCGCTGGCGCACAGCCATAATATTCCGCTCGTGGTGGACAACACGTTCGGCGTCGGCGGCTTCGTCTGCCGCCCGCTCGACCACGGGGCCGACGTCGTCGTGGCCTCGGCGACCAAGTGGATCGGCGGCCACGGCACATCGCTGGGCGGGGTTATAGTCGACGCCGGACGGTTCGACTGGGGCGTCGCGGCCTGCGACGGCACGGTAAAGTTCCCGCTGATCGCCGCTCCGTCGGACAGTTACCACGGCATGAACTTTTGGGAGACTTTCGGCAACATTGCGTTCATCATCCGCTGCCGCGTCGAGGGCCTGCGCGACCTAGGCCCCGCCATCGCGCCGTTCAACTCGTTCATGCTCATTCAGGGGCTCGAAACCCTCTCGTTGCGCGGCGAGCGCGAGACCGGCAACGCCATGCAGCTCGCGCGGTGGTTCGAGAACCATCCGATGGTCGAGAGCGTCAACTACCCCGGCCTCGAAAGCAGTCCGTGGCACGCCAACGCCGTCAGGTACCTGTCGGGCGGCTTCGGGGCGGTGTTGCTGGTAAGTCTCAAAGGATCAGCCGACAAGGCTGCGCTTCTGGTGGAAAAGCTGAAGCTCTGTTCCAACCTGGCCAACGTCGGCGACGTGCGCACGCTGGTCACCCACATGGCCTCCACGACCCACTCCCAGCTCTCGCCCGACGAGTTGCGCGCCGCAGGCGTAGGCCAGACGATGATTCGCATCTCGGTGGGAGTCGAACATATCGACGACATAAAGGAGGATTTTCAGACAGCATTCGACGCGATACGCTAAATGCCTGTAAGATACTACAAATACGACCGGCCGTTCAAGCTGGAGAACGGCGAGACGCTCGACGGGATCACCATCGCGTACCATACCTATGGCAAGCTTCGGGGCGATAACGTGGTGTGGGTTTGCCATGCCCTGACGGCCAACTCGAATGTGGAGGAATGGTGGCCGCATACGGTGGAGGCCGACAGGTTTCTCGATCCAGCGCGCTGGTTCGTGGTGTGCGCCAACGTGTTGGGGTCGCACTACGGCACGACGGGGCCGCTGAGCGTCGATCCGGCCACGGGCGAACCCTACTACGGACTCTTCCCGTTCATCACGGTGCGCGACATGGTCAGGGCGCACATGCTGCTGGCCGAACACCTAGGGATAAGCCGGATCCACGCCGTGATAGGCAGTTCGATAGGCGGCTTTCAGGCGTTGGAGATGGCCATGCTCTACCCCGAGGCGACCGGCAGGCTGATACTTATCGCTACCTCGGCTCGCAGCCAGCCGTGGAGCATCGCGCTCAACGAGTCGCAGCGCATGTCGATCGAGAGCGACGAGAGTTACGGCCGTCCCGACCCCGATGCGGGCAAGGGCGGGATGCGGGTGGCGCGGTCGCTGGGACTGTTGAGCTACCGCGGCTCGCCGGCCTACAACCTGACGCAGCAGGAGAACGACAATTACTACAAACTGGTGGGATTTCGCGCCGCGTCGTACCAGCAGTACCAGGGCGACAAGCTCTGCCGCCGCTTCAACGCCTACTCCTACTACCGCCTGACACAAGCGTTCGACTCGCACAACGTGGGGCGTTACCGCGGCGGCGTGGAGAGCGCGCTGGGGCAGATCGGTTGCCGGACGATGATTGTCGGCATCTCGTCGGACATCCTTTTTCCTGTCGCGGAGCAGATCTTCCTCTACCGCCACATCCCGAACGCCGAACTGCGGCTGTTGAGTTCGGAGTTTGGCCACGACGGCTTTCTGGTGGAGTACGACAAGTTGAACGCAATTCTTAAACCATTCATAGACAAGCAATGAGACTACCCGATTCGGTCAACGTGCTGCTTCTGGGCGGCGGCGGGCGCGAACATACCTTTGCCTGCAAGATTGCCCAAAGCAGACGCCTCTCCAAACTTTATATCGCCCCGGGCAACGGCGGCACGGCGGAGCTCGGCTCGAACGTCGACTTGTCGGCGGCCAATCTCGCCGTGCTTAAATGCTTCATTGTCAGCCAGCATATCAATCTGGTGGTTGTCGGGCCGGAGGAGCCGCTGGTGCGGGGCGTTGTCGACCAGTTGCGCGACGACCCGGATACGCACCTCGTTCCGGTCATCGGCCCGACGGCGAAGGGGGCGGCGCTGGAAGGGAGCAAGGATTTTGCCAAGGCCTTCATGATGCGCCACAACATACCCACGGCAGCCTATCGCAGCTTTACGGATGTTGCACAGGGCGAGGCGTTTCTGGAGACACTGGCCCCGCCCTACGTGCTCAAAGCCGACGGACTGGCGGCGGGCAAGGGGGTCTCTATCGTGGGGACGCTGCCTGAGGCAAAAAGCGAACTGGCCGCCATGCTGGGCGGACGGTTCGGCGAGGCGGGCAGCAGGGTGGTTATCGAGCAGTACCTGAACGGCATAGAATGTTCGGTGTTTGTGGCCACGGACGGCGCGAACTACAAGATATTACCAGTGGCGAAGGATTACAAACGCGCTGGCGAGGGCGACACAGGGCCGAACACCGGCGGCATGGGGGCGGTCTCGCCCGTGGCCTTTGCCGACGAGACGTTCATGGAGAGGGTGTGCACGCGGATCATCAAGCCTACCATAGAGGGGCTGCGCAGCGAGAAGATCGACTACAAGGGCTTTATATTCATCGGTTTGATGAACGTCGACGGCGACCCTTACGTCATAGAGTACAACGTGCGCATGGGCGACCCCGAGACCGAGGTCGTGTTACCGCGTGTGAAGTCGGACGTTGTGGAGCTGTTCGAGGCGATAGCCTACGGCGGGCTCGACAGGTACGAGCTGGAGATCTCCCCCGACACGGCCGCCACGGTGGTCTGCGTCTCGGAGGGCTACCCGGGCGAATATGCCAAAGGCAGTCCGGTCACGGGCCTTGCCGATGTGGAAAAAAGCCTTGTGTTCCATGCCGGCACCACGCTCAAAGGCGGGTCGCCCGTTACCTCCGGGGGGCGCGTGCTGGCCGTAACCTCGCTCGACGCTACGCTGGAAGGGGCGCTGGCCAAGTGTTACGAATCCATCGGGCGCATCGAGTACCAGGGGAAAACATTCCGCGCGGACATTGGCCGCGACCTGCTGAAATATAACAGGTGAGCCTCGACGTTGCCCGCCAGCCGTCTGCGGCGGTGATCCTGACGGCGCTGGTCATCTTCCTGATTGCGCTCGCGTTCCCCGGGGCCGAAACAGGGGCGGCGGACGGAACAGGAGGCGGCACGGTTGCGGGCGGAGCGGCGCAGGGGCTGCCGCTTGCGCAACTTGTGGCCGCGACGTTGCCGCGCTGGGCGCAGACCGTCGCGGCGGCGGCGCTCTCCTTTGTCAATGCCGTGATACTGACCCGCATAGCAGTGCGCAACATGCTCTACGGAGCACGGTCATACCTGCCGGCGACGATATATGCCGTCGCCGTCTGCGCGTTCGTAAGATGGGACGCCGCGCTGTGCCTCGCCTCGACGCTGATTGTCGCGGGGCTCGACACACTGATCGCAGGAATGGGACGCGCCGAGGGTTTCGACCGCTGTTTTCGCGGTTCGCTGGCTGTGGGGCTCGCCGTGACGCTCTATGCCCCTGCCGCGCTGATGATCGCCGCGCTGCCCGTCGTGCTCTCCGCGCTGTCGCGCAGCGGGCGCGAGGTTGTCGTCTCGCTGGTCGGTGCGTTGCTGCCGCTGGCCGCGCTCTCCTATATATATATGTGGGCGGGGTTCGATTTCCTTTACTATCCACGCGCGCTGGCCGACGCTTTGCTGGCCCCCTCCGCCACGACCACCGCCATAGCGACCATTGCGCTGGCCGGATTGCTGTCGCTGCTGTCGCTGCTGTCGCTCGCAACCCTCTTTTTCACCGGACGAACTATGCGCCGCCGGGCGTGGCGCATCACGCTGCTCTTTGGGCTGACGCTGCCGATCCTCTGGGCCGGGGCGCTCCTGCCCTGCCGGGGGACGGATATGGCTGCGCTCACGGCCATACCGACGGCGCTCATCGCCCCGATATTCTTCGCCCGCAATCCGGGCTGGCTGTCGACCGTTATATATATTATGGTATTGGTCGCCGCGCTCGCCGCCATCACAGTTCGCTGACGACCTCCGTCATTGCACGACACAGTGTTCGCAACTCCGAGGGCGAGATGATGTATGGCGGCATGACGTAGACCAGCCGTCCGAAGGGGCGCACCCACACGCCGCGCTCGACAAACTCGCGCTGCACCCTGCCCAGGTCGACCCTCTCCCTCAACTCTATCACCCCGATCGCCCCCAGCACCCGCACGTCGGCAACGGACGGAAGCTCCGCCGCAGGGGCCAGCAACTCGCGCAGCTGTCGCTCGACGGCGGCAACGCGGGCAGGGGTATCGTTCTGTGCGACAAGGTCTACTGAAGCGCAGGCGACGGCGCAGGCGAGCGGATTGGCCATGAACGTCGGGCCGTGCATGAACTCGCGCGGGGCGGAGGACGAAATGCCCTCGGCGACGGCGGCGGCAGCCATCACGGCGGCGAAACTCATGTAGCCGCCAGTGAGGGCCTTGCCGACGCACATAATGTCGGGCGCAATCCCTGCCCACTCGCAGGCGAACATCCGTCCAGTGCGACAGAACCCCGTGGCTATCTCGTCGGCAATGAGCAATATGCCGTAGCGGTCGCACTCCTGCCTGATGCGGCGCAGATATTCGGGATGGTAGAACCACATCCCTCCCGCCCCCTGCGCCACGGGTTCGAGGATCACCGCAGCCAGCTCGTCGTGATGTTCTGCGAACATGGCCGAGATCTCGTCGAACGCCCCCTCGCGCCACTCGCCGCCGAAGGGGACGGCGGGGCGCGGGGCGAAAAAGTTGACCGGCAGGCGGCCGGAATAGAGCGAGTGCATCCCCCCCAGCGGGTCGCAGACCGACATTGCGTGCCACGTGTCGCCGTGATAGCCTCCGAGGATGGTTGCCAGCTTGTTGCGACGGGGCCGCCCCGTGGCGTGCATGTACTGCAACGCCATCTTTATCGCCACCTCGACGGCAACCGAGCCGCTGTCGGCATAAAAGATCTTTTCGAGCCCTCGCGGCGCTATCGAGAGCAGCCTTTGCCCCAGCTCCACAGCCGGGGCATGGGTCAGCCCGCCGAACATCACATGGGCCATTTGCGAGAGCTGCCCCTCGGCGGCGGCGTTGAGCGCGGGGTGGTTGTAGCCGTGAATGGCGCACCACCACGACGACATGCCGTCGATCAACCTCCGTCCGTCGGCCAGCTCCAGATATACCCCTTCGGCGCAAACGACCGGCCAGACGGGCGCCGGATCGACCGTCGAGGTATAGGGATGCCACAAATGTTCGCGATCGAACGCACAAATATCTTCCACGGTACGGTTTTTGTATGCAAAAATAGATAAATAGAGCGACATTATCGCATTGTCAGGGCGACCGATAAAAAAAACGGGTAAATTACAATATTTTATACGATTTTGTATTGCAATTACAATAATAAATTGTATTTTTACACCGTACAAGAAAACAATTTTGAGAGATGATCGTGCACCCGTCTGAAAGACAGAAATCTGTCTTTGTAAAACTTTTTCAGAACAGCTCCAACGGGATTCAATTGCAAAACGTGGCCCGTCACGGCATCGGCTATCTGATAAACGGCAAGAAGTACATCTACGAGGGAGACAACACCCGCCTCGAAGTTAACGGCGGCGACATGTTCTACATCGGCGTGGGCAGCCACTACATCGAGGATGTGCCCGACGAGCAGAACCGCTTCGAACAAATAGTGCTATATTACAACACCGAGCAGCTCTACTGGATCATCTCGCAACTCAACCTCAACTACGGCATCGAGATCGGCAGGAACCATGTCTGCGACCGCTGCCGCGGCAAAAAGGAGATCAAGTACCCTGCATGGGAGGCCGTGCGCGAACTGTTCCGTGGGATCAACGTCTACATCAAGAACAACCTCTTCGCCCACGACGAGGCGGCCGTTTCGATCAAAATAACCGAACTGGTCTACCTGCTGTTCACCAACCCTAACTGCTGCCTGCTGAGCAAGGTGCTCTACGACACCAGCCGCAAGGGCGAAAATTTCGAACAGATCGTGCGCCAGCACATCTTCAGCGACATATCCATCGAGGAGCTGGCCTTGAAATGCAACCGCAGCGCCACGCAGTTCAAAAAGGATTTCTTCAAGTGCTTCTACGAATCGCCGCACAAGTGGATCGTCAAGCAGCGGCTCATCCACGCCCGACTGCTGCTGATCTCCTCCGACCGCGCCATCAGCGACGTAGGCAAGGAGTGCACATTCCTCAACACGTCGCACTTCATCAAAACTTTCAAAAAGGAGTTCGGCCTGACCCCGGCCCACTACCGCGCCAAATACAACAAACGCGAAGCCGCCGAAAGGGCCTCATACCGGAACAGCAACGAGTTGCGGGCATAACCCGCACAACCCCCGGGCCGACATAACAGGCGTCGCCCGCGCAGACAGGAGCAGAGCAGGGGGCGGAGCAGAAAGCCATGTCGCAACGAACAGGCGGGAACGTGACGGACAGAAAGCCATACCGCCACGACCGAAGCCAAATAATTAATATTATGCCGAACGAGCAGGGGGCGCAGCCAAAGGCCGCATAGAAATGGCGTAGAAGCGAAAGGGGCAGAGACTGTCCGTGCCGACCTGCGCACGGGAAGTGTCCGAAAAGTGCACGGGAAATGCGCTGGAAGAGCCAGGGAAACGTCAGGGAAGAGCAGTACCTGCGCACGGAAAGCGTCAGGGAAGCACACGGGAAGAGCCCGAAAAGCACAAAGTACGGCTACGGGCAACCAGCCTTGCAGGGATATACTGCTAAACATAATATCTTCGCAGAGAAAAACGTCCTTGCAAGGATATGCAGCTACACATAACACCCTCGCATAGATAAACGTCCTTGCAGGAATATGCGGCTAAGCATAACATCATTGCAGAGAAGAACATCCTTGCAGGAATATGCGGCAAAGCATAACATCATTGCAGAGATAAACATCCTTGCAAGGATATGCAGCTACACATAACACCCTCGCATAGATAAACGTCCTTGCAGGAATATGCGGCTAAGCATAACATCTTCGCAGAGAAAAACATCCTTGCAGGGATATGCGGCGGAACGCCCTTGCCGACAACGCATTACCGGCACGCATTGCATGATCTCACCGACTTTCGACCCTCGGCCCGCATGGTCTACCGTCCGAACCCTATCTTCATCTGCTTTCGGGCTTCGGGGCGGGCGAGCTCTTTTTCGACGATGCGGTCAGTACGTCGGGGGCGTCGTGCCAGCGGTTCGAGCGGTACAGACGGCGGTAGGTGGTCAGGTGGCGGTGAAACTCCTCCCAACGCGCAGCCCAGTCGTGCGGCATGACTATCGTGCGCAACACCGTGGCGGAGTTGGAGAGGATGCGCGCCTCCTTGTTGGCCCCCTGATGAAACCAGCCGACCTGCACCTGCGGCAAACGGGCGTCGATGGCGCGGGCAAAGCCGCGGCCGCCGTTGTTGCTCTCGACCATCGCCTCGCGAATGTCGTTCTCGGCTATCATCCGCGCTACCAGATCTTCCGTGACCTCCATGCGCTGCTGCGAATAGACCACGTCGACAACGTATGCCATGCCGTCGGCGACCACAACGTAACACACCGAGCAGAGGTAGTCGTCGCCCGTGTCGGCGGTGTCGGTGTAGTTGGCGCGGCGCAACAGGCCTGAGGGCAGCGAACGCCAGGTGCGGAAGTTGTCGCCGTAGAGCAGCCCCTCCTTCGACGAGGGACGTCCCTGATAGATCGCCTCTAAACCGTGAGGGTCGAGCCGCCGTTTGCGGACAAGCAACGCCTTGCCGTGACGCTCCTCCCACAACGCCTCGCCCTTGCGCCGAGGGTCGATCTCGCTGCGGGAGCTGTCCTTTATGGCTTCGAGGTTCAGCTTGTACCAGCAATCGCCGTCGGCCTGCTCCAACTGCTCCCAGCTGCGCAGCTCCACCACCTTTTCACGGGTTTCGAGCATCCCTATCAGGTCTTCTTCGTGCCAGCGGGTGAAGACGATCAACTCGGCCGAGTCGTTGTGCATCCGGCTTTTGACCACCGAGGTGTACCACTCCCAGCAGTTGTCGCGCACCACGGGCGAGTCGGCTTCGAGTGCGTTTTTGTATAGGTCGTCGAGGATGAACACGTCGACCTGGTTGCCGGTCAGTGGGCCGTCGCGCCCCACGGAGAGCAGCTCGCCGGATGCGCCGACGATCTCCACCTGGTCGGCGCGACGGATGTAGTTGGATTTCCCGCCGGCGACCTTGATGGTCGTCGCAGGGAAGACGTCGCGATACTCGCCCGATTCGATGATGCGCTGCACGCGACGGTTGAACCGCGAGGCGAGTGTGGCGTTGTAGGAGGCGATGGCGATTTTCAGGTCTGGGTTCAGGCCAAGCATGTAGGCGGGCAATAAAACCGACGCCCCCACCGACTTTCCGTGCTGCGGGGGCATTGTCACTATCAGTTTTGTTATCCGGCTGCGGGCGAATGCCTCGAGGATCCGGTAGTAGTTTGCGTGAAACGCCCCCGGTTTGAGCGAGGGTTGAATCCGTCGGGCGAAATCGACGAAAGTGATATTTTCGGCCATCTTGATCTGGATATTTATCGACGAAAAACAAACAGGACTATTTTTTGTCGCAAATCTACCGTAGCGGTAAAGTGCGATGCGGTACTTTTGATAAATTTTTTTGTTCTCGTCGAGCAGTTGTATTACAGATATTTAGCGCAATAAATATGAACTGCGCGATTAAAGAATTATCGCTGTTTTTTGGTTTTTTGAAGCACGGCTACTTTTTATTTGAAAAAGATATTTTTTTCAACAATTTATAGCCTCAAAAATGGCCGTGAAACCCGTTATTTCTTATATTTGTCATCCCGAAAAGCGGGGCATGGCAGCCAGCGACGAAATTAGCTCCAGCTGAAGTCGCTTTCGGAGCTTTCTCCGAGACGCTCGACGCGGTGGCTCCACCATACGGGAACGATGGATTCGATCGCTCCGCCGGGTGAGGTCCGACGGATGACGAGCGAGGCCACGAGGCGCGAATTGAACAGGGGCGTGTCGTAATCGACCGACCCGTTGAAATAGTGGCGATCGGCTATTGCGTCGAGCAGCCTTGCCGCCATTTCGCAATAAATTTGAGGATCTACTCTAAACATGATTAAATTTATTTTAGCAAACTTATACCTTTGGCAAGATTTTTGATTTCCATAATAATTGAAACCGTATTCATACCACAAATATAAGTCCAAAAATTTAATTTCAAACCAATTTAATTAATAATTTTAATCTAAAAAGATATGCCAAACAGACTGAAGTTAGTTCGACAGGAACTGAAACTGACACAGGCCGAATTCGCGAATATCCTCGGAATCGGCAAAAGCGCTCTGTGTATGATAGAAACAGGGCGGTCGGCGCTCTCGGAGCGCAACAAGAACATCCTGGCACAACAACTGAACCTTAACACCAACTGGCTCGAGACCGGCGAAGGCAACATGTTCAATACGCCTAAGGAACTGATCCCGTTCCTGCGCAACTCCGACCGCATCATCTCCGAACATAGCGTGCCCCTGTACAACATCGAGGGGACTGCGGGGCTCGTGCCGCTCTTCACCGACAACAACTCGGCCCAGCCGGTCGACTATATCAACATCCCCAATCTGCCCAAGTGCGACGGAGCGATCTACATCGTCGGCGACAGCATGTACCCGATCCTCAAAAGCGGCGACATCGTGCTCTACAAACAGGTGAACGATCTCGAAAACATCTTCTGGGGCGACATGTACCTGCTCTCGCTCGACATGGAGGGCGAGGAGTTCGTCACGGTGAAGTACATCCAGAAGTCGGAGCGGCAGGGTTACATCAAGCTGGTGAGCCAGAACCCCCACCACGCCGACAAGGAGGTGGCAATCGACCGCATCCGCGCCCTGGCCTTCGTCAAGGCAAGCATCCGGATGAACTCGCTCAGGTAGAGCAACGCCACGAGAGGCCGCACCGAAGCAACGAGGCAGAGCAACACCGTCTCACCGCAAAGCGCAACCGAAGCAATGAGGCTGGGCAACGCCGCGAGAGGCCGCACTGAAGCAATGAGGCTGGGTAACTCCGCCACTGCAAGGCGCAACGGTAATGCCGCTGCAAGGTCGCCGAAGCGATCCGGTAAAATAAGTTCGTCGAGGGGTCTACTGCCGTGTTTTTTAAGCGGCGCGAGTAGACCCTTCGACTTATTTTTTTATCTTTGTCGAAAATTCCGTTACGATGTTCGATCCCGACCATCCCATATTTATCGCGGGCCCGTGCGCCATCGAGAGCGCAGCGATCCTCGACGAGGTGGCCGCCGAGCTGGTGCGCCTGCGCGAAAAGTTCGGCTTGCAGATCGTCTTCAAATCGTCGTTCGACAAGGCCAACCGCACCTCAATCGGCTCTTACCGTGGCGTGGGGCTGCAAAAGGGGATGGAGATGTTCGCCGAGGTCAAACGACGGTTCAACCTGCCGTTGACCACCGACATACACGAGCCGTGGCAGGCGGCCGAGGTCGCGCCGACGGTCGACGTGATCCAGATCCCTGCTTTCCTCTGCCGCCAGACCGACCTGCTTGTGGCCGCCGCGCGCACCGGACGGATCGTCAACATAAAGAAGGCACAGTTCCTTTCGGGCGACGACATGCGCTACCCTGTGCAGAAGGTCGTCGAGGGCGGAGGCGTGGAGGCGTGGCTCACCGAGCGCGGCAACAGCTTCGGTTACAATAATCTGGTGGTCGACTTCCGCAACCTGCCGATAATGAAACGCCACACCCGGCGCGTGGTTATGGACTGCACACACAGCGTCCAGCGTCCCGGCAGCGGCAGCGGCACGACGGGCGGCGACCGCGAGTACATCCCCGCCATAGCGCTGGCCGCCAGGGCTTTCGGCGCCAACGGCTACTTCTTCGAAGTCCATCCCGACCCCGACAGCTCGTTCAGCGACGGGCCGAACATGCTTCGTCTGAAAGACCTGGAGAGCGTTATAACAAGCCTGTTATGAGCGACATACTCAAATCGGCCCTCGATACGGTACGCATCGAGGCCGCGGCCATAAGCGGACTGGCCGCCAACCTGACCGACGACTTCGAAAAGGCGGTGCGCGCGCTGCTTGCCTGCCGCGGCAAGGTGATCGTCACAGGCATGGGCAAAAGCGGCCTCATAGGGCGCAAGATTGCCGCAACGCTTTCGAGCACAGGCACTTCGTCGTTCTTTCTTCACCCGGGCGAGGCCTATCACGGCGACCTGGGCATGATCGCCCGCAGCGACGCCCTGCTGGCCATATCCAACTCCGGCAACACCGACGAGATACTCAAACTGATCCCGTTTCTCGAAGACAACGGCAACGTGGTGGTCTCCATGACCGGCAACCCCGCCTCTACCCTCGCCCGCCACTCGACCTGCCACCTCAACATCGCCGTTGCCGAGGAGGCCTGTCCGCTGAGCCTCGCCCCGACGTCGTCGACCACCGCCACGCTCGTCATGGGCGACGCGCTGGCCGTCGCGCTGATGCACGAGCGTGGCTTCCGTGCCGAAGATTTCGCCCGTTTCCACCCTGGCGGCACCCTCGGACGGCGACTTTTGACCCGCGTGGGCGACGTGATGCGCAGCGACAACCTGCCGGTGGTGCCCCCGACGATGAAGCTCGGCGAGGTGATCATCGCCATCAGCGACGCCCGCCTCGGCGTTGCCATAATCGTCGACGGGAGAGATATACGGGGCGTAGTCACCGACGGCGACGTCCGTCGCGCCATGTTGCGCTACCGCGAGAGCTTTTTCGACACCGACGTGGCGCAGATCATGACCCGCACCCCGAAAACAGTCTCGCGCGAGGCCCGCATCACCGAGGCCGAACAGCTCATGCAGCATAACAAGATACACTCGCTCATCGTCACCGGCCCCGACGGGGAGCTGGCAGGCATAGTCGAACTGTACGACCTGATGCCGTAACCCTTACGCGCCGGCTTTCTTTCCCTGCGGCGGGCGCACCGCCCCGATGAGATGATAGGGAACGTAAACTGTTAACATCCCGAACTTTATAGGGCCAACCCTGCTTGCACTACCGGACGACACAATCAAACAATAACCATTATGGAACTTACCGCACGGCAGGCCGAATGCCTGCAAGTCATGGAGACGCAGCAGTTTGTGAGCCTGACCACGCTCGACCTCGACGGCTGCCCCTCGACGCGCGCCATGCTCAATCTGCGCAACAGGGAGCTCTACCCCCATCTCGTCGCCCTGTACGCCGAAGAGCCCAATCCGCTGACGGTCTACCTGACTACCAACAGGAGCTCGGCGAAGCTGGGCGGGATAGGCCGTGACCCGCAGGCCTGCCTCTACTATTGCGAGCAGGAGCGGTTCCACGGCGTAACGTTGCAGGGGCGGGTGGAGATCGTTACCGACAACAACCTCAGACACAGGGCGTGGCAGAAGGGCTGGGAGATCTACTACCCTGCCGGCGACGACGACTACACCCTGCTGCGTTTCGTGCCCGACCGGCTGAAGATCTACTCCAACTTCTCCGTCGCGACCGAAAAGCTCTAACGTCCGTACCGTCCGAAAAAGGTCGCGGCCCTGCCTGCCATGCGCAGCGACAGGCTGACAGCCCATTCGATAACGGGCTGCAACGTTGTGCGGGCCAGCCACCGTGTCGGAGCGTGCAGCAACGCCGAGAGCGCCCACGACAGGACAAAGGTCGTCAATATCAGGGCAGGAATAGCCCATATCAAACCGTATCCCCGAAAAACGGAGGCAATACATTCGACGCGCTTCACCGCCAGCATAAGCCAGGCCAGTACGAAGGCGTGAACAAGGTATATGTCGAACGAATATTTTACCAGATTTGCCACTATCTTATGTGGACGCAGCCTCAACCCTCCGAAAAATGCGAACAGGGCAGGGGCGCCTGCCATTACGAAGATAAAATTATTGTTGTAGAACCTCAGGGAGCCGGTCAGCTCCACGCCGAAAAATATTGCCGCCACAGAGACGGCGAACAGGACAGGGAGACAGTGGCGCGCGCGTGGCGAGGGGGTATAATAATTTTTCAGGAAGTCGCCCAGGATATAATATCCCAAATATCCGATGAAGGATAGATATGCCCAGTTCGAGGTGTATATAATACTGACGAGGAACATTATCAGCCCGAATGTGAAAAAACGGCCGGGGCCAACCTTCCGTTTCAGCCTTATCAGCAGCGGGGTTACGATGTACAGCCCCGCGATCATGGGCAGGAACCACAGGTGGTAAATGGTTTTTGCCTCCTTTAATATCGAGTAGAGCGGCATTCCGCTATGTGTAACGACGCCGAACAGAAAGTAGAACAGGTTCCACAGTATCGCGAGCGCGACGAGGGGTGCCAGACGGCTGTTATAAAAACGTTTTGCTTCGCTGTTCTTGTCCGCTCCCAGAACGAATGCCCCGCTCAGGAGGACGAACAGCGGAACGGCCGCCCTCGACAGTGAATCGTAGAGGTTCGCTATCGTGAAATCAATATTCCCGAACCCGTGCCATCCCTTTAGGAACGAACCGGAGGCATGTATGCCGACCACCATCAGTGCGGCCAGTATACGGAGATAATCATGGTTGGTTTGTCGTAACATGCTGAATGTGCAGTGGTTTTTATTTTGTGATACATTCTTTGACAAAGATAATTCTTTTATCTGACAAACGGTTGCCGCGCCGTGTTTTTAATTTTTATGCGTAAATTTGCAAGGCAAAAAGAGGGGAGATCATGATCAATTGGCTGCTGTCTGTTCCTGTTCTGTGCGCGGCGCTTGCATTGGCGGGCTGCATCCCCGGCGGGAGTGTGGCGGTTGCCTGCGGCTTGCTCGTCATGTTTTTTGCGCGCAATGAAAACGCAGGAAGCGCAGAAAACGGGAAACGCGGGAAAATGCGCCGCGACAAATGGCTGATAGTCGCGGCGCTGGCCTTTTCCGTCGCGGGCGACTGGATGCTGGGACGTCGCGGGGAGGGCACGCTTCGGTTCGAATGCGGCGTCGCCCTGTTTTTTGTGGCCCATGTCGGATTTCTGCTTTTTTGTTTGCATCACGGGAGACCGCGATGGCTGTTTCTCGGTGCGCTGCTTGCGGGATACGGGCTGTTTTTTGCGCTCCGGCTGGCGCCTGCCATCCCCGGCCCGACGCTTTGGGGTGCGACGCTGCTTTATATGCTGGTTTCCTGTTTCTCGCTTGCCGCCGCCGCGGGGCTCCGGCTGCCCACTCCGTGCAGGCAGCTCTTTTTCGCCGGCATTGCCTGCATTGTGTTTTCGGATACGCTGATCGCCTGCCGCGAATTTCTGCACACCGGCAAATGGATGTATCATTACCTAATGGCGCCGACCTACTATGCGTCTCACATTCTGGTTGCCGCCGCGGTCGCAGGGCGTTTTTAATATTTTTTAATTTTTCTGTTATTTCGCTAACAATTCCTTAGGTTTATTGATTTATTATGCGTAATTTTGCGTTGCAAAAGGTGCGAAGAAGAGGAGTGGAATAATAATAAAATTAAAAATCAGAAGGTTATGATGACGAAGAATCAGAAGTTGATCGACTGGGTCAACCATTGGGCCGCGATCTGTCAGCCCGACAGCGTTTACTGGTGCGACGGTTCGCAGCAGGAGAACGACCGCCTGTTACAGGAGCTGGTCGACAAGGGTGTCGCCGTGAAGCTCAACGAGAAGTTGCGCCCGGGCAGCTACTATTTCCAGTCCGACCCGTCGGATGTGGCCCGCGTGGAGAACCGCACGTTCATTTGCAGCAAGACCAAAGAGGCGGCGGGCCCGACCAACAACTGGGCCGATCCGGACGAGATGCGCGCCACGATGACCAAGCTCTACACGGGCTGCATGAAAGGACGCACGATGTACGTTATCCCCTTCTCGATGGGGCCGTTAGGGTCGAAGATCGCCCATATCGGCGTCGAGATCTCCGACTCGGCCTACGTCGTGGCCAACATGCGCATCATGACCCGCATGGGCAAGGAAGTGCTCGACCTGCTCGGCGAGAACGGCGAGTTCATCCCCTGCATCCACTCGGTGGGCTACCCGCTCGCACCGGGCCAGCAGGACGTTAAATGGCCCTGCGCCCCGATCGAACAGAAGTACATCACCCACTTCCCCGACACATACGAGATATGGTCTTACGGTTCGGGTTACGGCGGCAACGCGCTGCTCGGCAAGAAGTGCTTCGCGCTGCGCATCGCCTCGGTCATGGCGCGCGACCAGGGCTGGCTGGCCGAACACATGCTCATCCTCGGCATCACCAACCCCAAAGGGGAGAAAAAATATATCTCCGCCGCCTTCCCGTCGGCCTGCGGCAAGACCAACCTCGCGATGCTCATCCCCACCATCTCTGGCTGGAAGGTCGAGACCGTCGGCGACGACATCGCGTGGATGAAATACGGCGAGGACGGCCGTCTGTACGCCATCAACCCCGAAGCGGGCTTCTTCGGCGTGGCCCCGATGACCTCGCTTGAGACCAACAGGAACGCCATGCTCTCGGCGCGCGCCAACTCCATCTTCACCAACGTCGGCCTTACCCCCGACGGCGACATCTGGTGGGAGGGCATCGGTTACGACGCTCCACAGGGCACTATCGACTGGCAGGGCAACGTCTTCGACCCCAAATCGGGCAACCCCTGCGCCCACCCCAACGCACGCTTCACCGCGCCTGCCGGCCAGTGCCCGAGCATCGACCCCGACTGGGAGAACCCTGCGGGCGTGCCGATCTCGGCAATCCTGTTCGGCGGCCGCCGTCCCTCAACGGTGCCTCTGGTGCACGAGTCGTTCTCGTGGAACCACGGCGTGTTCATGGGCTCGATAGTCGGTTCGGAGGTCACCGCCGCCGCCATCGGCCTGAAAGCCGGCGTGCGCCGCGACCCGTTCGCCATGCTGCCGTTCTGCGGCTACAACATGGGCGACTACTTTGGCCACTGGATCAAGGTTGGCGCCAGGTCGACCGAGGGCAAACTGCCCAAGATATTCTTTGTCAACTGGTTCCGCAAGAAAGACGGCAAGTGGCTCTGGCCTGGTTACAGCGAGAACAGCCGCGTGCTGGCCTACATCTTCGACCGCTGCAACAACGCCGACATTGCCGTCGACTCGCCCATCGGCAAGCTGCCCAAACCCGGAGCAATCAACGTTGAGGGGCTCAACGTCTCGTCCGAAGACATGACCGCAGCCCTGGCCGTATGTCCCGACGAGTGGCGCGAGGAGGTCAGGGGCGTGGAGGAGTATTACGCCCAGTTCGGCCCTCACCTGCCTGGCGAGATCGCCGCCGAACTCGCAGCCCTCAAAGCCCGTCTCGGATAGTTCCGTTTTTCAAAAGAAAGCCCTCGAAAGGGGGCTTTCTTGTTTTGAATTTACATAGCGACAAAAAACAAACAACAAATGACTAACTTCAAGTTTACTTCTGCCGCAGAGGCGGTTAAGGTTGTCAAGTCGGGCGACCATGTCCATTTCAGCAGCGTTGCGAGCGCGCCGCAAATTTTGATCGAGGCCATGTGCGCCCGTGGCGCAGCCGGCGAATTTAAGAACGTGCATGTGCACCACCTCCACACCGAGGGGCCTGCGCCGTATGCCTCCCCCGAGTTCGAGGGGATATTCCAGCTGGACAGCTTTTTTGTGGGGGGTAACGTGCGCAAGATGACGCAGAGCGGCTATGCCGACTATATTCCCGTGTTCCTGAGCGAAACGCAGAAACTGTACCGCAGCGGCACGTTGCCTTGCAATGTTGCGATGATACAGGTGTCTCCGCCCGACAAACACGGATACGTCTCGCTCGGCACGTCGGTCGACGCGACGCTGGCGGCGGTGGAGTGCGCCGAGACGGTTATCGCCGTGATCAACAAGTATGTGCCGCGCGCTTTCGGCGACGCATTCATACACGTTTCGGCTATCGACATGTTCGTTGAGGACGACACGCCGCTGGAGGAGGCCCATTTTACCGCCCCCGACGCTGTCGAGACGGCCATCGGCAAGAACTGCGCCGAGCTGGTCGAGGATGGCGCCTGCCTGCAAATGGGCATAGGAGCGATCCCGAACGCTGTTCTGGCGCAGCTGGGCGGACACAAAAACCTCGGCATCCACACCGAGATGTTCGCCGACGGCGTGCTGCCGCTGGTGGAGTCGGGGGTGATCAACGGCGCGAACAAGGCCCTCGACAGGGGCAAAATGGTCTCGACGTTCCTGATGGGTTCGCAGCGGGTTTACGACTTTATCGACAACAACCCGGGCGTGGCGATGATGGACGTCGGTTACACCAACGATCCGTTCATAATAGCTAAAAACCCGAAAGTTACGGCTATCAACTCGGCCTTGCAGGTCGACCTTACGGGCCAGATCTGCGCCGATTCGCTCGGCAAGACCTTCTATTCGGGCGTCGGCGGCCAGATCGACTTCATCTACGGCGCATCGCGCTCGGAGGGAGGCAAGGCGATCCTCGCCATGCCGTCGGTTACCAACAAGGGTATCAGCAAGATAGCTCCGACGTTGACCGACGGCGCAGGGGTCGTTACGACGCGCGCCCACGTTCACTGGTTCGTGACGGAGTACGGGGCTGTGAACCTCTACGGCAAGTCGTTGCAGGAGCGGGCGCGGGCCATCATCAGCGTCGCCCACCCCGACCACCGCGAGGCCCTCGACCGCGCCGCCTTCGAACGCTGGGGCGCGCACCACGCCTGGATCAAATCCGATTGCGGCTGCTAAACTTCGTCCGCGTCACTTGCTCGTAATGACGGCAGGTTCGACCGTCATTGCTGGCAGGGCGAAGCGGGAAGCATCTCCGTCATTGCGAGGCATTTTTGCCTTTGCTAACCGAACGAAACGGACGAAGCAATCCTGTGCAGGATTGCTTCGTCCGTTTCACTCACTTGCGACGACGTAGGCAGGACGGTTTTGGACATAAAACCATCGCAATGACGAATTGTGCAGGGCGGATCTTCAGCCCGCAGAGGGCGGAGGGCGAACAGGAAGCCTGCGTCAACGTCGTTGCAGGCAGAGCAAAGCGGGAAACGACCCGACGCTCTCTGTCGTTGCGGGCAAAGCGACGCGGGAAACAATCCGACGCTCCCTGTCATTGCGGCCGCGAACTTGCTAAACCGGAAGCCTTTCCGCCAGCGAGCCGAACCGAAAGGCGGAGAGCATATCCGCGCGCATAGCCCTTACGGCACCCTGACCTGCAATCTCAGCGTGAGAACGTCCTGTCGAAGCCTGTCCGCAGGGGTGAAACCGGCCAGGGCTGTCGACCGCTCGACCCGCGTCAGGTCGTACTGCGCCAGCAGCCGGACGTAGGCGTTCATGTCGTAAACATATCCGAACGAAACGGTGGTGTAGGCAAGGTCGGCTGCGGTGGCGGGTGTTACCCCCGTGGCGGCAAGGCCGATCTCGTTGCCCCGGACGCGGCGGTTGGGGTCGAGGTAGTCGTATTTCACCTCCACCGAATGTCTCGTGCGCCCGATGCGGTGCACCAGCGCGGCGTAACCTCCCACGAAGTCGCGCATATAGAGGTCGGAAGCGGAGGTGAAACCCGTTCCTGCAATGTTTGCAAAGCGTCCCGCCTCCGAGGGTTGCCGCCCGAGTGTCCACTCGGTTGCGATCGACGTGAGGCCCCAGCTCCAGCGTTTGCCTGCCCAGAGCGAAAATCCGGCATATTCGCGGCTATAAGTGTTGGCGTGCTCCGTCGTTTCCGGCACGAAGCCCTCCCCTGCGCGATATATCCGGCTCGAGCCGCCCGGTACCGCGCCGCGACGGTACGAGACCGCTGCGCCCAGTTCGTCGCCGCCCCAGCGGCGCAGCCATCTGACGCGGCCTACGAAATCCTTGTAGCTGTCGTTCTCCACAGCCACGCCGTTGCCGTTGAACATCCCCGCATCAAGGGCAAATCCCCCCGGCGCGGCTATCGAACCGCCCGCCCCCACGTCGCGCGCCGACGGGAAGAGGGCGAGTATGGTGCGGCTGCGCTCCGCAAACTCGTTGGCGGTCGGCGAGCGTTCGATCTCATAGCCGAACGGCGGCGCATAGAGCCCCACTTTAAGCCCCATGGGGTAGCTCTTCGAGCGGGAGTTTACCCCTGCGTAAGCGTCCACCAGCTTGATGCCCCGCTCCTTGAAGTCGGGCTGCGCGACCACCGAGAAGACGTCGTTGTTGTAGGCAAACTTTATGCGGCAACGCCTGACAGTGAAGCGGTTGTTGACCTCGGGGGTGAACCCGCCGCCCGCCGTCGATATGTAATGGCCGCCCCAGTCGCGCTTTTCGGGCGTCGCTATCCACTGCGCATGTACATAACCCGACACGTCGAGCCCCTTTTTTGCCTGCGCCTTCCCTTTCGAACCTTCGCCTGCCTCTTTCTTCGCCTCCTCATTGGCCTCTTTCGGCCCCTCCTGCGCTGCGGCAACGGTCGTAAGGGCCGTAAAAAACAGTATGAGCTTGTATATTTTTATCATCGTCTGTGTGTTGATTATTATGTCAATAAACTGTCAATATCAATAACAATGTTAACAACTGCCGCCTTGCAGCTCAATTTGCTGTCAGTTCGCTGTTGACAACTCCCATTCGAGCAGCGCGCGTTTGACCTTCGCGCCCCAGCGGTAGCCTCCGACCGATCCGTCGGCGCGGACAATGCGGTGGCAGGGGATCAGGAAACTGATGTTGTTGCGCCCGATAGCCGTCCCTACGGAGCGCGCCCCCTTCGGACAGCCCGCCCGTTCGGCCAGCTGCGCGTAGGTGATCCGCTCGCCGAAGGAGGCCGTCAGCAACGCCCGCCACGCTTTGAGCCGGAACGGCGTACCCTCGACCAGCAACGTCTGTTCCGGGGCCCCGCCGCGCACAAAAAGTCTGTCGGCCAGCTCCTGCGCCGCCCTGCGCTCCTCCACAAGGCGGCCTCCGCGCCAAAATTCGGCAAGTTCGCCAGTGTCGGGGCCGAAACTCAGCCACACTATCCCCTCGGCGGTGAAGCCCAGAACAGCCTCGCCCACCGGCGTGGCGACCACCCCCCACCGGGCGTCTGGCCGCCCTCTAAGCTCTGCTATTTTCATTTCAACGAAGTTAGCCTTTCCCGTAAAGCGGTTATCTTGGCCTCTGCGTCCTCCTTTTTTGCCCGTTCGTTCTCGACCACTTTGGCCGGCGCACTGCTCACAAAACGCTCGTTGCCGAGCTTGGCCATCACCGAGGTCAAAAACCCTTCGAGGTATTCCAGCTCGGAGGTCAGCCTGGTCCGCTCCGCCTCGAGGTCGATCCTGACCTCCAGCGGCACAAAGTATTGTGTCGTCTTGACCACGAACGCTGCCGCGCCGTCCACCTTTCCCCCGACACGCTCTATCGACGAGAGCCCTGCCATCTTGATCAGCACGGGGTCGAGCCCAGGGTGGTAGTTTTCGTCGGCCACGACCATCAGCCTCAACGCCTCGCGCGGGGGTATGTTCCTCTCCTTGCGCAGGTTGCGCACCGCCGTCACCGTCTCCTGCACCACGGCCATCTGCGCCAGCAACGTCCCGTCGAAATCGCAGGCGCAGGGCGTCCGGGCGACCATGATACTGTCGCCGTCGCGCCCCGTGCCCATCAGGTGCCACAACTCCTCGGTAATGAAGGGCATGAACGGATGCAACGCTTTGAGCAGCCGTTCGAAAATCTCCCTTGTCGCCCGCAGCGTCGCCTCGTCGATGGGCTGCCGGTAGGGCGGTTTGACCATTTCGAGGTACCATGCCGAGAAGTCGTCCCAAAACAGTTTGTAGAGGGACATCAGCGCGTCCGAGATGCGGTAGTCGGCAAAATGTCGCTCTATCTCGCCCAAAGTCCTGTTGAACAGCGCGTCGAACCACTCGATAGCCACACGGTTGTTGTCGCTTTGCGGCAGGGCGGGGTCGACGCTCCACCCCTCGACCAGCCGGAAGGCGTTCCAGATCTTGTTGCCGAAGTTGCGCCCCTGCTCGCACAGCGAGTCGTCGTATGGCAGGTCGTTGCCAGCGGGCGAGGTGAAGAGCATCCCGAGCCGCACGCCGTCGGCCCCGTACTGCGCTATCAGGTCGAGCGGGTCGGGCGAATTGCCGAGCGACTTGCTCATTTTGCGCCCCTGCTTATCGCGCACGATGCCGGTGTAGTAGACGTTGCGGAACGGCTCCACGCCGCGGTATTCGTACCCTGCGATTATCATACGCGCCACCCAGAAGAACATAATCTCCGGTGCGGTGACCAGGTCGGCGGTGGGATAGTAGTATGAAATATCGGCGTTGTCCGGGTTGCGCACACCGTCGAAGACCGACAGCGGCCAGAGCCACGAACTGAACCACGTGTCCAGCACATCCTCGTCCTGCCTGAGGTCGGCCATCGTCAAGGCGGGGTTTTTGGCCTGCGCCAGCGCCAGCGCCTGTTCGGCGGTCTCGGCCACCACGAAACCCCCTTCGGGCAGGTACCACGCCGGTATCCGGTGTCCCCACCAGAGCTGCCGCGAGATGTTCCAGTCCTTGACGTTCTCCATCCAGTAGCGGTAGGTGTTCTTGAATTTCGGCGGCACGAAACGCACCGTGTCGTTCATCACCGCCTCCAGCGCCGGACGCGCCAGCTCCTCCATTGCGAGGAACCACTGCATCGAGAGTTTGGGCTCGATGGGGGCCCCTGTGCGCTCCGAACAGCCCACTTTGTTGGCGTAGGCCTCGACCTTCTCCATCAACCCTGCCTGTTGCAGGTCGCTCTCGATGAGCTTGCGCAACTCGAAGCGGTCGAGGCCGACGTATAGCCCCACGCGATCGTTTATCGTGCCGTCGTCGTTGAAAATGTCGATGGTCTCGAGGTTATACTTCTGGCCGAGCATGTAGTCGTTAATGTCGTGGGCGGGGGTAACTTTCAGCGCGCCGGTACCGAACTCCATGTCGACATAGTCGTCCATGATCACCGGCACGCTGCGCCCCACCAGCGGCACGATCACCCGTTTGCCTTTCAACGCGGCGTAACGCGGGTCTTCTGGGTTGACGCACAAGGCCGTATCGCCGAGGATGGTCTCCGGGCGGGTGGTGGCCACTACCACACAACCATCCTCGCCCTCGATCATGTAGCGCAGGTAGTAGAGTTTGCCCTGCTGCTCCCTGTATACGACCTCCTCGTCAGAGATGGCCGTCAGCGCGGCGGGATCCCAGTTGACCATCCGTACGCCGCGGTAGATCCTACCTTTATTGTAAAGATCGACAAAGACTTTGATGACGCTCTCGCTGCGCGCCTCGTCCATCGTGAAGGCGGTGCGTTGCCAGTCGCACGAGGCGCCCAGTTTGCGGAGCTGTTGCAGGATGATGCCGCCGTGCTTCTCTGTCCACTCCCATGCGTGGGCGAGAAACTCCTCGCGCGTAAGGTCGGATTTTTTGATCCCCTCGGCGGCGAGTTTTGCCACGACTTTGGCTTCGGTGGCGATCGAGGCGTGGTCGGTGCCGGGAACCCAGCAGGCGTTACGGCCCATCATGCGGGCGCGGCGCACGAGCACGTCCTGGATGGTGTT